>CAITID010000114.1 GCA_903892335.1 uncultured Actinomycetes bacterium | reverse complement strand
GTCTGCCATTTCGCCATTTTGTGTTGCAAGGCGTGGTGTTGCAACTCCCCCAATGGTGCTGGCAGGTATCAAGCCACGATCTAAGGCATCTAAATTTTCTTTGATAACGCGAAGCGGTAAATATTGATCGCGCTGGGCAAGCAATACAAAGCGCAACCTTTCTAAATCAGAATTGGTGAATTTACGATATCCACTTGGTGTTCTTTGCGGCTCAATTAAACCTTCAGATTCTAGAAAACGGATTTTTGAGATTGTAATATCTGAAAAATCAATGCGTAGCTTTGATAGCACCTCACCGATGCTGAGGTATGCCCGAACTGGTACGGCCATTATCTTTCTCCAATAAATAGGGTTAGATGATACTTACCGATTTGAATCTCATCACCAGCGATAAGTGAGCTTTCTTTGATGGCAACAGCATTTAGATATGTGCCGTTTAAGCTGCCCAAATCTCTAATTGAGTATCCATTTTCATTCTTCTCAATCATGGTATGTGAGCGTGAAACTGTGATGTCATCAAAACATATTTCATTATTTAGATCTCGGCCGATTTTTACATTCTTTGAATCTAAGAGAAATCGAGAAGAAATACTTGGGCCACTAAGCGCGATTAAGATACCAACACCTTTTGGCAAGGCATCAACGACTGATCGTTCTTCAATTGATAGAGCATTTAGTAAGTTCTGATTCTTGTTTAGATCAGGAACACTACGTAGTTGGCGAAGATTTAAGGTTGAAGTCAGATCTTTGGGCGGTAGCGCTTTATCAGCCATCAAATCTCCTTCAGGTTCAACTAGAGGCTGACACTATTGCTCTAAACCCGCACGGTCAAGCGGTGATTTCTAGGTATTCCTTGGCCGACATCAAGGATTTCACGTCGAATCCCGCCTCGGATTGAATCTCGGCAATCCAACCAATCCCATAGGCATCTGTATTTATAGCTTCAGGATTCTTATCCAAAGACTGATTCACCAAAAGTACTTTTCCAGTTATCGGTGCGTAGATCTCCGAGACAGATTTTGTAGATTCAACCTCTCCGCATACAGCACCCGCAGTAACACTGCTTTCAATCTTGGGTAATTGAATATAAACAATGTCTCCTAGAGCAGACTGCGCATAATCTGTGATTCCAATTCGGTAGCGATCCCCACCAAGTGATTCGACCCATTCATGCTCTTTTGTATAGAACAGATTTTCAGGAACTGAATTCATTTGTTGCCCTTCTTAATGCGGGAAATGCCGTTGATTAGATAAATAATTCCGGTGTAAAAGTACAAGCAGACACCCCAGATAGCAAATGCCCAACCTAGTGAGTTAGTTGCCATCGCTATTTGATCCACCTCATCGAGTAGCAGCAACGGGAAGGCATAGAGCAGATTAAAGGTCGCGGCCTTGCCAAGGAAAGTTACTTCGACATAAGGGATGCTATGTAGCTTTTGGTAAATAGCCAGAAGTAGCAAGATGAAGTCACGGGCCAGTAATGAAATTACTAGGATCCAAGGAAGGTAATCCTGAGCGGCAAAAGCAATGATGATTGCTGCTATATATAAACGATCTACCGTGGGATCGAATTTTGCGCCAAAATCAGAGGTTTGATTCAGTGCACGAGCCACCTTGCCATCAAAATAGTCGGTTAAACCACCGAACATGATGATGAAAAAACTGATGATCGGTTTGTCAGCAACGAGAAAGAAATACAGAAACAAGGGCACGCCAAGTGCACGCAATGTTGTTAGAGCGTTCGCTATTGTAAATTTCAATCTCGCTCCTTTATCTTCACCGCAACCTCAATTGGTGAGCCAGCAAACCCAAACTCTTCACGCAATCTGCGCTCAATAAATCTGCGGTAGGCATCTTCTAAAAATCCAGTAGCAAAAACTACGAATTTCGGTGGACAAACTCCGGCTTGGGTTGCAAATTTAATCTTAGGCTGCTTGCCACTTCTCACGGGTGGTGGATTTGCTCCAACTAATTCACCTAAGAAAGCGTTTAATTTGGCTGTTGGGATGCGTTTTTCCCAACTGCTAAGCGCAGTTCGAAGCGCTGGCGCTAAACGATCTCGATGCCATCCAGTCTTCGCAGACAAATTAACCCGCTGTGCCCACGGATATCGCTCCAGTTGTCGCTCGATCTCACGATCCAACACAATTTGCCGCTCTTCATCAACTAAATCCCATTTATTCATCACTATCACCAAAGCTTTGCCAACCTCTTCGGCCATCGAAACAATTCGAATATCTTGCTCTGTCATTATTTGGGATGCATCTAATATAACTAAAGCCACTTCAGCTCGCTCTAATGCAATTGCCGTCCTAAGTGAGGCGTAATAGTCAGTACCACTTGCTTGATGAGCTCGTCTTCGAATACCAGCAGTGTCGATAAAGCGCCAAGTTGATCCGCCGAAATCTATTAACTCATCAACTGCATCTCTAGTCGTTCCTTCAGCATCATCAACAAGTACTCGAGAGGATCCAGCTAAAACATTTAGTAGAGATGATTTACCAACATTAGGTCTGCCTACGAGTGCAACCCTTCGGTATCCATCATCAGCTGGTTGTGAACCAACTTCTGGTAATTGTGAAATCAGTAAATCTAATAAATCACCACTTCCTCTACCGTGTAATGCTGAAACGAATCGTGGTTCACCAAGTCCTAAATTCCAAAGCGCGTAAGCATCGGATTCATCAGCGGCATTATCTATTTTATTCGCTACTAAAATTACTTTTTTATTACTTTTGCGGAGTAATGTCACGAGAGATTGGTCCTCATCTAAGGCTCCGATTTGCGCATCAATTACAAACATTATTAAATCAGATTCAGCAATTGCGGCTTCGGCGCCAGCAGTTATTTTTTCGCTAATACCTTCTGGTTTAACCTCCCAGCCACCTGTATCAACCAGAAAGAATCTACGACCATTCCATTCTGCTTCATATTTGACTCGATCTCGAGTAACTCCTGGCGTATCTTCAACAATTGCTTCCCGGCGACCGATCATGCGATTTACCAATGTTGATTTTCCAACATTCGGACGACCAATAACTGCAATCGTTGGCAAGCCCAGCAAATTTCGTTGTTGCATCCATTTCCAGATTTGATCAACCACTTCCTGCAGGGACAATCTCGTGGAATCAATTTCGGCTGCATCTTCTGCCTTAGCTAAGGGTGATAAAACGCGGCTTGAATCCATTGCATCCCGTGCTGATAAAGAATTCGAGATATCAACTGCTGGAATTTTCTCGATGCTTTCATTCTCACGTCGCAGTGTTCGGGATTGAATATCCGCGTGTAGGTAGATTTTAAGAGGAGCATTCGGCGCCACAACTGTTCCAATATCTCTGCCTTCAACAACAATTCCAACAGGTGCAGTTTCAATATAAGTTTGCTGTAAATCAAGTAAATATTTTCTTATCGCAGGCATAGCGCTATAAACACTTACCGATTCATTAATTCTTTGAAATCTAATAGCCTCGCTTATATCCTCACCATCAAGAAAAACTCTCGGGTCTTTTGGCGAGCATGTGAACTCAATTGAAGCATTAGCCAAAAGAGAAAATAATTCAGCCTCATCCTGTACTGAATGTTTTAGTCCTAAGAAAGTGACTGCTCGATAAAGCGCGCCAGTATCTAGATAACTCCAATTTGCCCGAATGGCTAATGCTTTTGCAGTAGATGATTTTCCGGACCCACTTGGTCCATCTATCGCAAGCACTAGATTATTCATGCTCGGATTCTATCTTTTATTTGCCTAATCAAAGCAGTTTAGTTTGTTTATCGACTTTTAACCTGAAAAACATCCCAGCCGCATGCAGATAAGTGTTCAGATAAATTGGCGAAATCTTTTTCGGCAATCGCTAAAGTGATTAACCCAGTTAATTGACCAGGAGAATGTTCAATGCTCAGATCCTCAATATTGATGGCAACCTTGGCACACTCATTAAAGATTTTAGCTAACTGCCCAGCTTCATCGTTTATTACAACCGACAAATATGAATAATTCCTAGGCGATAATCCGTGCTTGCCTGGTATCTTCTGCAATCCTTTGTTCGCATCGAGAAAGAATTTCTTAACACCTTCTGCGTCTGAACCTTTTACTTGATCACCCAGGCTCTGTAATCTTTTAATAATCTCTTCGATGTTTTTCAAGACGCTATCTTTGTTTTCAATTAATAGTTCGGTCCAGATTTGCCCATCAGAGGCAGCCAAACGCATCACATCGCGCAATCCCTGTCCGGCAAGATTTAAAGTGTTTTCATTGGTTTCATTGATTAAGCCGGCCAAGCTTGTGCTGATGATTTGTGGCAAATGAGAAATTCGAGCAACAATTTCGTCATGTTCTTTATCGGTGAGCCAATACAGGGTTGCCCCGCAACTTTTAACTACAAACTCTAAAGTTTGCTTCGCTTTTGGTGAAGATTGATCAGAAGTAATTCCGATCCAAGCTCTGGCATTAAATAAATCAGCCCGAGCGGAGTGCCCTCCCCCAACTTCTCGACCTGCCATCGGATGAGATGAAACGAAATTTTTAGCATTTGCTGATAACTTTGCAACCTCATGTACAAGATTAGACTTAACACTAGCTATATCAATAACTATTGATTCTTTATTGTCTTCCAATGCTTTAACAATCAAAGATTTATTACTCGCAATGTTGGCAGCGATTATTATTAAATCTGGTTGATCTAAATCTGATCCATTTGTTAATTTATTGGCGAGCTGCTGAGCCTGCGCATCGATGTCAACCATATGCAGGGAACACCCTGCTTGTTTAAGTGCTAATGCTATGGATGTTCCGATTAAACCAGAGCCGACTATGCGTATTTTCATCGCACAACTGCAGTTAGACCATTGTGATTCATTGCGCAATATCTTTGCGAAGGGCTGAAGCTCCGTGGAGATATATGTGTTTGATGTCTTTCAAGCCTTTGTCGGTATTTATATGCATCAGAACTCGGATCACACGCGGTAGCGCCCCGGGAACATCTATTTCCACGCTGCAAAGGAGTGGCACATTACCCAAACCAAGTTCACGGGCGGCCACAGCTGGAAATTGCGCTGTTAGATCAATAGTGGCTGTGAAGACTATGGAAACAAGGTCATCTGTATCAACTGAATTCTCAAGGAGCATAGATTTAACAAGTTCAAGAACTCCGCTATTAATCGACTCCGATGAGTTATCGGAAATCTGCGTCGCCCCTCTAATTCCTCTTGTGCTCATAGCAGTATGGTAGCGATGCGATAACAAGCCTTGTTTAGATATATACCGATAAAACATTGTGTCGTTTTATTGGTTTACCTTGAATTAAAATATAGATAAACATGTTAAGACATTTTTAGCAAAAGCTCGTAATATCGATAAATAGGCTTATCGATCAAGATTTGTGCTTGTGAATGACTTTTTATCGATATTTGAGGCGGGGTATAAAATCCATTTATCGTTATAGCCATTCACAGAATATCGGTTTAACGTTTTAGATTTAAAAGGTTAAATAGATTAAGTACTTCTACTTCATTTAAAACCCGATGGCGGCCTTCTTTCATATCTCCCAAATTTATGGGACCGAAATCGATTCTCACCAACCTTAAAACCTTCATCCCCAGAGCTTCAATCAGTCTTCGGATAATGTGATACCTGCCCTCGTGAATGGTTATCTCAATCCAGTGATGGGTCTTTGAGGTGGACCGAACCAGGACGACTTTTAGTGCCCTTGCCAGGCCATCCTCTAGTCGAACTCCTTGAAGCAATTGATCAGTAGTGGACTTTGAATATTCCCCCTCAATCTCAACCAAGTATCTTTTTTCTAACCCGTAAGAAGGATGGGTAGCCCTGTGGGCTAGTTCCCCATCATTTGTAAGCAGGATTAAGCCCTCTGAATCACGATCCAAGCGCCCAACGTGAAAAAGACGTTCCCCTCGATCCTTGAAAAAATCACCCAGATTTGAGCGACCTTCCGGATCTGACATGGTTGAAATAACGCCCGCGGGTTTATGAAATGCAATATAAGAATTAGACTTTTTTGTATTTATTTTCTCACCATCAACTGTAATCTTGTTGATTTGCGGATCGAATTTTCCACCAAGCTCAATTACGATTTGATCATCTACGCACACACGACCATCTAAAATTAGTTGATCAGCACCTCGCCTGCTTGCAACTCCAGCGTCTGCGATGATTTTATTTAATCTAGTAAGTGGCACCCTTAAAGTTTATCCCTTTAAGATCTATACGAAAACCGTTTCTTATTCAGTCAGATTCGATAGTAGTTCATCGAGTCCGTCGATATCAGGCAAAAATGGAGCCAGGGCAGGAAGATCGCTGGTGGCGTTTAATCCTAGTTTTTCAAGGAAGAATGATGTGGTTTTATAGAGCACAGCGCCGCTCTCCCCCTCTATGCCCGCCTCTTCCACCAAACCTCTAGATACCAAAGTTTTCATAACAGCTTCCACATTCACGCCACGAATAGCCGAAACACGAGCCCTTGAAACTGGTTGCTTGTATGCGATGACTGAGAGAGTTTCGAGGGCGGCTTGTGTTAGACGTGCTTGTTGTCCATCTAGAACAAACTTTTCTACCAGTGTGGCCATATCCGGATGGCTATAAAAACGCCATCCTCCAGATACCTGGCGCAGTTCGAAGCCGCGCTCTTCTAACTGATATTTTTGGGCCATATCCATCAAACCTTGTTTAATCTCCTCGGTAGGTCGTTCGATGATTTGGGCAAGAATTACCTCAGAAATAGGCTCTTCAACCACCATAAGGATGGCCTCTAGGCAACGGTGAAGTTCAACTTCAGACATTATCGGTCTCACTCTCTATTTCATCAATTGGCACTACCGGAATATCAAACTCATCGCTAACAGCAACTTCACCAGTTGCGGTACCAACCCAAGTAATTTGAAGTTCGCCAAGGGAGACTACCTGTTCAAATCTAACTACCCCTTCGCGATAAAGTTCTAGCAACGCTAAAAATCTCGCGATGATGACAAGGGTGGATTGAGCACCTTCAATTAAAGCTCTAAAGGTTGCCCTTCCACTCTTTCGAAGGTGATCAACAACTGCTGCAGCCTCCTCCGCAACGCTGACTAAAGGCCTGTGTAAGTGGTCAATAGTGAAGGTAGGGGCCGTTTTAGGGGTTAAAACCCGATTGGCAATGGCGGCAAATCGCTCCGCCCCAACACCTATTAAAACCTCAGGCAGTAGTTGAGCAAAATGAGGCTCCAATGAAACAGTTCTCGGGAAGCTCTTCTCCTCACGATCAATTCGCTCAAGGAAAATGGCAGCTATCTCTTTAAAGGCTCGGTACTGAAGCAGTCTTGCAAAGAGTAAATCTCGGGCTTCAAGGAGGGCCAAATCCGACTCATCATCAACCTCTCCAGAAGGCAGAAGTTTTGCAGCCTTTAGATCAAGCAGAGTTGCTGCTACAACTAGAAATTCCGTTGTTTTATCTAAATCCCAACCCTCATCGGCAATCTCAAGTTGGCGGATATAAGCGATGAACTCATCGGTGACCGCCCCTAGGGAAACTTCAGTGATGTCCATCTTATGGCGAGAAATTAGCTGCAGTAACAGGTCAAACGGGCCGTCAAAATTGCTTAAATGCACGGAGAAACCAGAAGCTCGACCATCGGTAATCGATGGGGCGCTCACCTGTGCGTTAAGTAAATTTTCCTGCGACATGCGCAAAAGATACTTCAACATCCTTGCCTTTGCACATACGCCGTCATAGGTTGCGCACATGGCTAAAAACGCTTCGCAGACATCTCGTCAAAACGTTAAATCGACTTTGGGTGCCCATAAATCAAAAATCAGAGAAGAAGGCTTGGCTACAACAGCTGATGTCCTTGGACGAAAGATAAAGAATTTTCCAGAACCACCAAAGATTGTTGAAGGTAGTAGCGCTCGAGTTATCTCCGTCGTAAATCAAAAAGGTGGCGTTGGAAAAACAACAACTGCTATAAACCTTGGAGCTGCTCTTGCAGAAACCGGACGTCGCGTATTACTTATAGATTTTGATTCTCAAGCTTCCATGACTACAGGCCTTGGAATTAAAGGTGCTGCTCTGCGTGAGCAGTACGGCTCAATCTGGTATTTACTCAATGATGGCGATTCAAAGCTTGAAGATTTCATTTTAAAGTCATCTGTGCCAGGACTAGATTTTATTAGAGGTCATGAAGATTTGGCCGCCGCCGAAGCAGCATTTGTTTCAGAGATTGCAAAAGAACATAAATTACGGAAGTTGCTTGCTCCAGTAATCGATAAATACGATGTGATTTTAATTGATTGCTCACCTTCCTTAGGAACATTAACGGTAAACGCACTTACAGCCTCAAATGGTGTGATTATTCCGATGGAATGTGAGTATTTCGCAGTTCTTGGCTTATCACTTGTAAAGAAAACTATTCAGAAGATTCAAGAAAATACCAATCCAGAGCTTGCTATATACGGCATTTTGGCAACGATGTTTGAGAAG
>CAITID010000113.1 GCA_903892335.1 uncultured Actinomycetes bacterium | reverse complement strand
GAATACATGAACGGCATGACCTCATTTGTGCGCCGTGAGCCAATTGGAGTTTGTGCGCAAGTAACACCTTGGAATTACCCAATGATGATGGCGGTCTGGAAGTGGGCGCCAGCAATTGCAGCTGGAAATACTGTTGTATTAAAACCATCTGATACCACACCAGCTTCTACATTATTTATGGCAGAGATTATGAGTGAGTTCCTACCTGCTGGAGTATTCAATGTTGTTTGCGGTGAGCGCGATACTGGACGGGCATTAATTTCCCACAAGATTCCTGCGATGGTTTCAATTACTGGATCAATTCGCGCCGGCATTGAGGTTGCAAAATCAGCAGCAGAGGATGTTAAGAAGGTGCACCTAGAACTTGGTGGCAAAGCACCCGTAGTTGTATTTGCTGATGCAAATCTAGAAGCAGCAGCCGAAAGTATTGCAATCGCTGGCTTCTTTAACGCAGGCCAAGATTGCACCGCTGCAACTCGAGTAATAGTTGAAGCAAGTGCCTACGATAAGTTTGTAAAATTTTTAACTGAGCAAGCAAAAGATAAAATTGCTGTTGGAAATCCAGATGAGGATGTTTTAGTTGGCCCGGTAAATAATGCCAATCAATTAGAGCGAGTAAAGGGCTTTATTGATCGCCTGCCTGCTCATGCCAAGGTAACTGCTGGAGGTGCGGTATTAGATCGACCAGGGTTCTTCTTCGCGCCAACTGTTGTAGTAGATCTAAAACAAGATGATGAGATCATTCAAAATGAGATCTTCGGTCCAGTAATTACGGTGCAAAAATTTGCCGATGAAGCACAAGCCATTGAGTATGCAAATGGAGTTGAGTACGGCCTGGCTTCTAGTGTTTGGACCAAGGATCATGGCCGCGCCATGCGCCTTGCTAAAGCATTTGATTTTGGTTGTGTCTGGATCAATACCCATATTCCACTAGTGGCGGAGATGCCTCATGGTGGCTTTGGTCGATCTGGAGTTGGTAAGGATCTTTCAGGCTATGGCTTTGAGGATTACACCAGAATTAAGCATGTAATGACCAATATAAATGCTTAACAACAGCGGTTTTGGGGTCTAGGATTTCGCTAAACCGAGCGGCTGAACTCTTCAGCCCCGATCAGAAAGTGGTGCGATGACCAACAACAGCTCCAACTCAAACAACACAAATAAGAATAAGTTAAATAAGTTAGCGGCAGATAATTCAATTCCAAGTGAGATTAAGACTTTAATCTCAAAGACATTATCACGCAGAACAGTGTTGGCAGGAGTTGGTGGCGCAGGCGCAGCAGTTGCACTTGCATCATGTAGCAGTGGTGGTTCCTCAGCTGAAAACATTCGCTGGGCAAACTGGACTGAGTATTTAGATTACGACGAGGCAACTGGTGAGAATCCATCATTAGTAGATTTTGCTAAGGCAAATGGCATTGAAGTTTCATACAAAGAGGCAATTTTAGATAATGATGAATTCACTGCGCCATTACTAGATAAATTACAATCTAAAAAAGATATTGGTTATGACTTAGTAACACTTACTGACTGGATGACTGCTCGTTGGATCCGCTTGGGTTACACCGCTAAGTTCACAGAGGGCAGTATTCCAAATAAAGCTAACTTAATTTCTTCATTACAAAACCCATCATTTGATCCAGGTCGCACGCAATCACTTCCATGGCAGGGCATCATGGCTGGAGTTGGTTGGAATACCGAGAAGATTCCAGGTGGAGTTAAATCTATTGAACAATTATTCTCACCGAAAAATAAGGGCAAAGTAGTTGTGCTCTCTGAAATGCGCGACACGATGGGCTTGATTTTGAACTACCTTGGAATTGATCCATCAAAGGATTTCACTGAAGATCAATTCATGAAGGGTATTGAATTCCTTGATAAGAAAGTTAAAGAAGGCATCGTAATTGGCGTTAGAGGAAATGAATACACCCAAGATCTTCGCGATGGAAATGTTTGGGCAGTCATTGGCTGGTCTGGTGATATGTTCCAACTTAAGGCAGAGTCTGAAGGAAAGTTTGACTTTGCACTGCCTGAAGAGGGCGGCATCATTGCAAATGACAACTTAATGATTCCGGCAACTGCTACAAATAACGCCGCAGTTGAGAAATTAATTAACTACTACTACGACCCAGCTATTGCTGCAAAGGTGGCAGCTTTTGTTAACTATGTTTGCCCAGTTGATGGCGCACAAGCTGAGATGGCTAAATTTGATGCAGAGCTTGCAGCTAGTGAGTTCATCTTCCCAACAGAAAAGACAAAATCTCAACTTAAGATCTTCCGCGCATTAACTGCAGCTGAGGAAACTAAGTTCCAGACAGCGTTTCAATCGGTGGCTGGTAACGCCTAATGGCAGTTGATGCGTCAACTTCTGCTAAGGGCGATTTAATATTAAAAAATCTCACCAAAACTTATGGTGAGTTCAACGCTGTTGATGATCTTTCGTTAGTAATTCCGAAGGGTTCATTCTTTGCTCTCCTTGGACCTTCTGGATGTGGCAAAACCACAACACTTCGAATGATTGCAGGGTTAGAAGAACCAACCTCTGGCACCATTTCAGTTGGCACAACTGATATCACCGATATGAAACCGTATAAGCGTCCGGTTAATACTGTTTTTCAAAACTACGCATTATTTCCACACCTATCTATCTTTGAAAACATTGCATTTGGTTTACGTCGCAGAGGCGTAAGTGATGCAGATGTTAAGGCGCAGGTAGATAAGGTTTTAAACCTAGTTGAACTGCCACAACTTGCTGAGCGAAAGCCAAATCAATTATCAGGTGGTCAGCAACAACGTATTGCAGTTGCTCGCGCAATTGTTAATCGGCCTGCCTTGTTATTACTTGATGAGCCACTTGGCGCACTTGATCTTAAGCTGCGCCGGCAAATGCAGATTGAGTTAAAGTGGATTCAAACCGAAATTGGAATTACCTTCGTACACGTTACACATGATCAAGAAGAGGCCATGACGATGGCGGACACAATTGCCGTTATGAACAATGGCAAGATCGAACAAATGGGCTCACCGGAAGATCTTTATGACTCACCACGCACCTCATTTGTTGCTAACTTCTTAGGACAATCCAATTTAATTCCAGGAACGATTACGGGCAATGATGGCGATAATTTAATTATTGAATTATTTGGAAACAAGGTTTCCGTGCCTAAAAAACGCAGCTCAGCCCATGGCACCTCAGTTCTAGTTGGTATTCGCCCTGAGAAATTCCGTGTTGCCGCAGAAGGTAAAGGCGCAACTGGCAATGTGCTTACCGGAGGTGTGGTCTCTGATGTTTCATACATCGGTGTTTCAACTCAATATCAAGTAGAGATGCCTTGGGGTAAAGAGTTAATTGTTTTTGAACAAAATGATGATGATGAGGATTTTCTGCGCAAGGGTGAAAAGGTCACATTATCTTGGGAGCCAGTATTTTCATTTGTGCTAGATGGCAGTGAAAATGCATCCTCTGGTTCACATTAACAATGGCCGTAATTAGTCGCCCAAGTGGCAAAGTATTTGCACTAAAAGATAACAAATCATTATTTCCCTACCTTTTATTAGCACCCGGCTTATTGTGGTTGTTTATGTTTTTCATCTTGCCAATTGCAAACTTGGCGCAGATGTCAACGAAGACAAATTCTGGTGAGACTGGCCAATTTGAACAAACTTATCGATTTGCTAACTTCTTTGATTCATTTATGGACGCAAGTGGGCAATTCGCAAGATCTTTTCTATACGCCACATTAGCCACCTTAATCGCATTAGCAATTGCCTACCCACTGGCGTATGCCATCGCATTTAAATCTGGTAAGTGGAAAAATGTTTTATTAGTCTTAGTTATTGCGCCATTTTTTGTTTCATTCCTACTTCGCACCATTGCGTGGAAGCAGATTTTGGGTGAAGAGGGACCAGTAACTGCAATCTTGCGCACCTTGCACATCATCTCACCGCAAACCACATTAACCTCAAGTGCCTTTGCAGTTGTGACAGGTCTTGCTTATAACTTCCTGCCCTTTATGACCCTGCCAATTTATGCCTCCCTTGAGCGAATTGATCCAAGAACATTAGAGGCATCTGGTGATTTATACGCCAATGGATTTACTACTTTTAGAAAAGTAACACTTCCATTATCTATGCCAGGTGTTGTAGCTGGCACCTTGCTGACATTTATTCCAGCCGCCGGTGATTACATCAACGCAAATATTTTAGGAAATCCAAATACTAAAATGCTGGGAAATGTTATTGAGGCACGCTTCTTTAAGATAGTTGATTATCCAACTGCGGCCGCCTTGTCCTTTACTTTAATGGCAGCGATCTTGATCTTAGTTACCTTCTACATTCGCAAAGCAGGAACAGAGGAGTTGGTGTGAAGCGCCTAACTCGCTGGTTTTCAAAGAATTTAATTCGTATCTACGCAGGTTTGGCATTTATCTACCTATTTATCCCTGTGCTTTACACATTTATTTACTCCTTTAATGACAGCGGAAAGACCAATTTAATTTGGAAGGGCTTTACCTTTGAGAAGTGGAGTAATCCATGCGGGGCTCCAGATATCTGTAGCGCACTTGGTAACTCATTTTTAATTGGCTTCACATCAACATTTGTTTCAACAGTTCTAGGAACCTTAATCGCCTTTGCATTGGGTCGCTATAAATTTAGAGGCCGTTCAACGACAAATCTGCTTATTTTCTTGCCGATGGCAACACCAGAGATCGTCCTTGGCGCATCACTACTTACTATGTTTATCAATTTTGGATTTAACACTTCACTACTAACTGCCATCATCGCCCACGTGATGTTCTGTATCTCATTTGTAGTTGTAACAGTTAAGGCTCGAATTGCATCCCTTGATCCACGCCTTGAACAAGCAGCGATGGATCTCTACGCCAATGAGTGGCAGACCTTTCGCCGCGTTACATTCCCATTAGTTTTGCCAGGAGTAGCAGCTGCAGCTCTTCTTGCCTTCTCCTTATCTTTTGATGATTTCATCATTACTAACTTCACTGCTGGCACAGTAAATACCTTTCCAAAGTTTGTTTATGTTGCAGCCGGTCGTGGTATTCCAGCGCAGGCAAATGTGATTGGATCGGCGATGTTCATAATTGCAGTCACAGTTGTGATTCTTGGTCAGGTACTGGGCAACAAACGTAAAAGCAAGGTTTCATAACTTTAGCTTCTGATTTCAAACCTAATATTGATTGATAACACCTACATAATTAGACTTCCTTAATGGAAAAAAGGTATCTCGCACTTTTTGGTACCGGATTTCTCTTAGTTCTTTTGATTTCATTCATTTATTTTGAAAAAGAAACACATGAAGAATTTACTCCTGCCGTATTGGTTACAGAAACGCCGTTATTGTGCTTCGAGAAAAACCATGATTATCTCTGGGAGAGTACAGCCAGAATTGGCTGCGTAAGCGATGAGCAATCACTGGGTGCGGTGCCTATTCAGATTCCAGTCATGCCAGTTTATGAATTAAATCAACAGCTC
This sequence comes from uncultured Actinomycetes bacterium, assembly GCA_903892335.1. Taxonomy (GTDB): domain Bacteria; phylum Actinomycetota; class Actinomycetes; order Nanopelagicales; family Nanopelagicaceae; genus Nanopelagicus. Next base: position 2,157 of record CAITID010000113.1, on the reverse strand, counting down.
AAAACAAGATTTTTAGCTGCGCAAGCCCAAGCAAAATTAGAGGGTATTGAAATAAAAATTACCTCTGGTTTTAGAAGTAAAGCTCGGCAACTTTATTTGTTTAATCAAGCAATTGAGAAATATAAAACAGCGGAAGAGGCAAGTAAATGGGTCCTACCACCAGATCTCTCACACCATCCCAAAGGAATTGCTATAGATGTTAATTATCCAAATGGACCTACTGGAGCAAAGTGGCTTGAGATTAATGGTTATAAATTTGGCCTGTGTCGTGTGTATAAAAATGAATGGTGGCATTTTGAACCTTTAGTTGCCCCCGGCCAACCATGTCCAGAGTTGCTACCAAATGCATTAACACCGTTAAATTGATTCAATTAATTTAATTCTTTGGATATATACTCAATTCATGACCAACATCGGAAATATGTATGGCCCAGACTTCACCTTTCTTGGTATTCCTCGTTGTGATTTAGATAAGCCAGAATCCTTTAAAGGTGCTGATGTAATTATTGTTGGCGCACCAATTGATAGCGGAACCTCATATCGAAGTGGCGCAAAGATGGGACCACAAGCAATTCGTATGGGTGATTACTTGCCCCATGATGGTCAGCGGCCACACCTTGCAATGCGCATTGATCCATTACAGAAGTTAAAGATTTATGATGCTGGTGATTTAATAATGCCAGGAGGAGATTTAGTTGCATCCCTTAAAGTGTTGGAGGCAGCAACAGAGAAGATTTCAAGAGCTGGCGCTATTGCAGTTGTATTAGGCGGAGATCATTCAATTGCATCAGCTGATGTAACAGGAATTGCAAATCATTTAGGTAAAGGTAAAGTTTCGATGATTCACTTTGATGCACACGCTGATACTGGTGAAGATCAATTTGGCGCGCTAATTGGTCATGGCACACCAATGCGCAGATTAATTGAATCAGGTTCAGTTCGTGGTGATCGCTTCTTGCAATTAGGCCTTCGTGGTTATTGGCCAGATGATAAAACTTTTAAGTGGATGGCCAGTAAGGGCATGAAGTCATATGAGATGACGGAGATTCATCATCGCGGAATGAAGAGCGTATTAGATGAATCCTTTGCAATTCTTACCGATCAATGTGATGGCGTATTTTTATCAGTTGATATTGATGTTGTAGATCCAGGGATGGCGCCAGGTACTGGAACACCAGAGCCAGGTGGCATGACCAGCCGTGAATTATTAGAAGCGGTTCGCCGGATCTGCCTTGAGCTACCAATTGTTGGCGTTGATATTGTGGAGGTTGCACCTGCTTATGACAGCAGTGATATCACAGCTATCTTGGCTAATCGAGTAGTACTTGAAGCGCTAAGTGCGATTGCACTTAAGAAATCTGGTGGAACTTACTCACCAACTAAAAATATTTTAGATCGCTAGTACTTACTTAATTGAGGCGATCGCCTCTTCAAGTACTGAAAGACCTTCGCGAAGTAGATCCTCATTAATAGTCAGTGGCGGTAGCAAGCGAATTACATTTGCATAAGTACCAGCTGAAATGATTAAGACACCTTGGCTGATACAGAATTTAATGATGGCAAGTTGTGCCTCAGAGTTTGGCTCATCGGTTCCTGGCTTTACTAATTCAATAGCCTGCATAGCACCGCGGCCACGAACCTCACCAATAATTGGGTACTTCTTCATCATTGCATTAAGAGCATCTGACATTATCTTGCCAATTACATTCGCTCTCTCAACTAGATTTTGGGTTTCAATTGTTTCGATTGCGCCGAGGGCAGCAGCACATGCAATTGGATTTCCACCATATGTGCCACCTAATCCACTTACGTGAATTGAATCCATAATTTCAGCACGTCCGGTCACACCAGAAAGTGGCAGACCTGCTGCAATTCCCTTCGCGGTGGTAATAATGTCTGGCTCAATATTTTCATCCTCACTTGCAAACATCTGACCAGTTCGAGCAAAACCAGTTTGTACCTCATCTGCAATAAATACGATGCCATTTTCTTTGGCGTAATTTACAAGCCCCGGTAGGAAGCCCTTTGGCGGAACAATAAATCCACCCTCACCTTGAATTGGCTCAATTACGATCGCAGCTACATTCTTAGCACCGATCTCTTTTTCAATTTGATGAGTGATCATCTCAAGTGCCTCTTGAGCACACTTTGCTTGAT
>CAITID010000112.1 GCA_903892335.1 uncultured Actinomycetes bacterium | reverse complement strand
GCCATTTAATTGGATCCATAACTGCATGATGTTCAAAGGTTGAGGTAATAATTACTTTCTTTCCATCTTTGGCCGCCAGCCAAAATAAACCTTTAATCGCTAGATTATTTGCTTCAGTTCCAGTTCCGGTAAAAATTACATCAATTGCTGCGCAACCTGCAGCTTTTGCAATACTTTCACGCGCTTCTTCTAACTCTTTTCGAACAGAGCGACCAGTGCTATGCAAGCTAGAGGCATTTCCAGTTTTTAATATTTGGGCAGTTAATGCATCAATTGCTGGCTGAACCATTGGAGTAGTTGCAGCATGATCTAAATAGATCTGAGGTGAATGCACGGCCATTTGCCTAGTCTAAAGCCAGGCGGTGATAGAGCTGTTATTAAGCCAAATTATGCTTTGCGGGCAACAATTGCCTGCGTAGCCTGTGGCAAAACATTAAATAGATCGCCAACTACTGCGAAATCTGCAAGCTCAAGAATTGGCGCCTCTGGATCCTTATTTATGGCAACAATTGTTTTACTAGTTTGCATGCCAGCGCGATGTTGAATCGCACCAGAGATACCCGCAGCAACATAAAGTTGTGGGCTAACAGTTTTTCCAGTTTGGCCTACTTGATGTGTATGTGGATACCAACCAGCATCAGTTGCAGCGCGAGATGCACCAACTGCAGCTCCTAATGAATCAGCAAATGCCTCAACTGGTTTGAAATCTCCATTTGTGCCACGACCACCTGAAACAACAATTGATGCCTCAGTTAACTCTGGCCGGCCACCCTTTACTGCAGGAGTAGATGCGGTAACTGTTGCCAACTTTGCATTATCTGAAATCGTTACTGCAAATTCAGAAACGGCAGGTGTAGAAGGGGATGCAACAGCTTCGATCGAATTAGAGCGCAAGGTAATAATCGGTGTTCCAGTAATAACAGCTGAGTGCACAGTGGTAGATCCACCAAAGACTGATTGAGTTGTAATTAATTCTTTATCAACATTAATTGCATCTGTAATAATTCCAGATTTACTCTTTACTGCAAGCCGGCCAGCAATTTCTTTACCGCGAGCAGATGAGGTAATTAAAACCGCTGCTGGTTTTTCTGATTCCATAATTTGCAAAAGTGCCTCTGCTGCTGCGCCCGCTGAATACTTCTCCCAATCACCGGAAGCTGTAATCACCTTATCAACGGCAAATGCGCTTAATTGCGTAATGATCGCTGCTGGATCACTTGATAAAACTACGGCAACTGATTCACCAGCACCCTTTGCAAATGTTGCTAGCTCACCCGCTGCTTTAGAAATCTTTCCGCCACTGTGATCAACTAAGAAAATTATTGAACTCATGCCAATCTCTTTTCTACTAAGAAGTCAGCTAATTTATTGCCGCCTTCACCCTCATCAGTAACTTTTACGCCACCAGAACGAGCTGGTCTAGGAAGAGCGTCTTTAACAGTTGACCAAGCAGCAGATGAACCAACCGATGAAGCACCAACGCCAGTTTCAGCAAGTGTCATAGTTGTAATGCTCTTCTTCTTTGCCGCCATAATTCCTTTAAATGATGGGTAGCGAGGTTCATTGATCTTCTCAATTACCGATAAGACAACTGGAAACTTTGCATTCATGGTTTCGATACCAAACTCAGAAACTCGATCAATCTCTACAGTTGCTGCAGCTGGATCTACCTTTACCTTGCCGGCAAAAGTTAATTGCGCAACGCCAAGGCGCTCAGCCAACATCGCCGGCACAACGCTCATTCGCGCATCTGTACTTTCTGTTCCACAAATTACTAAGTCGTAATTACCCTTTTTAATAACTTCAGATAAAACTAAAGAGGTAGCGAGAGCATCAGAGCCAGAAAGTGCGGCATCACTAATTAAAATTGCATCATCTGCGCCCATTGAAAGTGCTTTACGAAGAGCCTCAGTTGCCCGCTCTGGCCCCATTGAAATAATTGTTACCGAGTGACCACTTGCTTCACCGACTTCACCGGAGGCTGAGTTTGCTTCAACAATTCGCAGCGCTTCTTCAACTGCATACTCATCTAAATCATTTAGTACTGCATCCACATTTGCGCGATCTAAGAGGCCATTAGCCATCTTTTTTTCAGCCCAAGAATCTGGTACCTGCTTTACGCAAACCGCAATTTTCATGGTCATATGTTACTTGGCAGTAGTGGGCTGACCAACCTTTAACCAAACCTTTGCCAACACTTAACCTAAATCTCTGCTTTAGGCTTTGTCTGAAACGGACCCTAGGGGTCATGAGAGTCGCAGTTGTAACTGAATCGTTTCTACCTCATGTTAATGGCGTCACTAACTCAGTTCTGCGCATCCTTGAGTACTTTCAAAGTGCCAGTCATCAAGCACTTGTGATTGCGCCATTTGCTGAAAACATGCCAACTACTTATGCCGGTCACCCGGTTCGCTCGACAAATGCCCTGGCACTTCAAAATGTTTTACCAGTGGGAATGCCAATGGGTCTGCCCCAAAAGAGATTAGAGCATTTAATTGATGGCTTTGCCCCTGATGTTATTCACTTAGCTTCACCATTTGCACTCGGAAATTATGCAGCCAAAATCGGTAAAAAACTTGGCATACCAACGCTTTCAATCTATCAAACAGATTTAGGTGGCTTTGCCAAACAGTATGGTTTTGGTGGAGCTGAAAGATCACTGCAAAAAATTCTTTACCGAATTCACGCCCAAACCGATCGCACATTAGCTCCATCAACTTCTGCCTGTCTTGATCTACATATGGCTGATGTACCTGATGTTTACTTATGGCAGCGTGGTGTTAATGCAGATTTGTTTAATCCAAGTAAGCGAAACCGTAAACTACGTGATCAGTGGCGCAACCAGGATCAAAATAAGTTAATTGTGGGTTTTGTTGGTCGACTATCACTAGAGAAAAGGGTCGGTGATTTAGCTGCCATTGCCAATGATCCAAATCTTCAACTTATAATTGTTGGAGATGGGCCACATCGCAAGAAACTGGAGCAACAATTACCAAAAGCAATATTTTTAGGGTTTAAGAGTGGTGATGAGCTAGCTGAAATCTATGCCAGCTTTGATTTATTTATTCACCCAGGACCTCGTGAGACATTTTGCCAAGCAGTACAAGAAGCATTGGCATCTGGAGTTCCTTGTGTTGTTCCTAAAACTGGTGGTCCAGCAGATCTTGTAACTAATGGCAGGACCGGTTACATCGTCGACACACACGATGAGAATGAGTTACAAAAAATCATCCAACATCACCGTGAGCGAGTAGATCGCAAACAGATGCGAATTGCTGCCCGTGACTCTGTTATCTCCCGTTCCTGGAACGCGATTAATCAAGAGTTGATCAATCACTATCTGGAATTAATCGATGATAAAGCCGTAGCGCAACGCAATCGAGAAGGAGTAGTGGCATGAGAATCGTTCATATTGCCAATTTTTATGGCTCTACCTCTGGTGGAATTAAAACAACTATTCATGAACTGGGCAGGGGTTATCAGAGATATGGACATGATTTCATTTACATCGTCCCTGGCCCTAGATTTTTTCAAGAAAAAACGCCATTTGGGACAAGAATTGAACTTCCCGGCAGAACATTGCCATTTACGGGTGGATATCAAGTAATAAAAAGTAATAAGCAGATAATCACATTACTCGAATTTTTAAAGCCAGATCGATTAGAAGTATCAGATCGTTTCACGCTATTTAAAGTGGGTAAATGGGCTAAACAAATGAAGATTTCAACTGTTGTCTTTAGTCATGAAACATTGGCTGGAATAACCAAAAAATTTGTGCCCTTCCTGCCTGGTGCATTACGCAACTTATTTGTGAATTATCAAAACCGTAAACTATCCAAAATTTTTGACCAAATTGTCGTAACAACTGATTTTGCTGGCCAAGAATTTAAGAAGATAGGTGTGCCTAACTTGGTAAAGGCCTCACTTGGTGTTGATTTGGAAGGCTTCAATCCAAAACTATTTGACCCAAAGTTAAAGCGTCAGCTAAAAAATGGGGCAGATTATCTACTCGTTTACTGTGGCAGACTTTCGCCAGAAAAGGAACCACAACGCGTTTTAGAAGCAGTTGCTGAACTTCAAAAACGTGGCCTGCGAGTCCAGGTTGTAGTAATCGGTGGTGGATCAATGTGGAATAAATTTAGAAAAGCTGGGCAAGGTTTACCAGTTAACATGCTCGGGTATGTTGCAAGTAGGGAAAAAATTGCGCAGCACCTTGCTTGCGCAGATGTTGTTATTGCCCCAGGGCCACTTGAAACCTTTTGTCTGTCTGCACTTGAAACTTTGGCCAGCGGGGTGCCTGTAGTTGCCTCCGCTAGTAGCGCAGTTGGTGAGATTCTTGGAGTCGCCACCAATACACAATCTGGTTTAATTGCTGAAAATACTGGAATAGCTTTTGCAGGTGCTATCGAAGAAGTTTTACTAAACAACTCCTTCAAGCATAACGCCAGAGCACAAGCAGAAAACTATTCATGGGGTAACACCATTGATCAAATGCTTACCATCCACAAAGCAAAGCCAGCAATGGCCACTGCTCGCCGTAGATTGCGTGCTGCTTAATGAGTTATTTATCCATTGTAAAACCACACCCGACCTTTGTAGTACTTGGAGATAGCGCTGCGTATGGAACTGGAGATGAAGTTCAAACTGGAGTATTTCGTGGATGGGCAGGATTCTTATCTGAGAATTTTCAAGAAGGCTGCGATTACTTTAACTTCTCGCGTCCGGGCGCAAAATCATCTGAAGTTGCCCACGTCCAATTAGAAAAGGCGTTGAAACTTAATCCAGATATTTGCGCAGTGATTGTTGGAGGTAATGATTTACTTCGAAATGGATTTGATCCAATTTTGCTACATGAAAATTTGCAATACATCTGTCGCAATCTACTTTCAATCGGTAGTGAAATCATCATGGTCGAATTACATGATCCCTTGCAACTGCTAAAATTACCGAAGTTACTTGGCCGGGTTTTAAACAAGAGAGTAAATGCCGTAAATGCGGTTTATCGAAAAATCGCACTTGAGTTTGAATTAATCTCTGTTAAAACTAGAAACATCGAAGACGTTCACAACCTGCGAAATTGGCATATTGATCGAATGCACCCGGGGCCGGCTGGCCACTTTATGTTGGCTAGAAATATCGCAGAGCAGCTGCGCAGACGTGGATGGGCAATATCAATTCCAGCAAAGTTTGAGGTGAATATTAAATCTAGATCTGAAAAGATCAAATGGATGCTACGTAATGGAACTCCTTGGTTTCTAAAGCGCAGTGTTGATTTATTGCCTGCAGCTGCGATCTTGATGGTGATTGAATCAATAAAATTATTGATTGAAAAAGTAAAGCCAGCAATGGTTAAGAGTGAATTATCCTTCCTGTATCAAATTGAATCTGATCCAGAAAGAATTGAGTTACTTCTAGCTAGTTAGATTTAAAACTGGCAGAAAGTGTGACGTTAACCGTCTTTTCGATTGTTGAAACATCATAAACGCCACCGGCTGCGCGATCTAGAGAATTCTTTGTTGTGACTTGGGTTGGACCACTTGAGACTGAGAGTAAGGGACCAACACTTCCGCCAACAGCTTCTGTAATTGCCTTAGCGCGTGCTTGTGCATCCTTCATGGCTGCAGCTAATAATTTAGCTCGCATGTCATCTAAGGTTGAAAGGTAGTAAGCAGGACCGTAGTTTCCAACATTTACACCTGTGGCAAGTAAAGAACCAATGTTGTTACTTAGCTTTTCAACTAATTTCACATCTTTGCTTCG
>CAITID010000111.1 GCA_903892335.1 uncultured Actinomycetes bacterium | reverse complement strand
GTTCCACTTTATGCCATTGGAAATACTTGGTATACCGCCAAAAATCTAACCCCAGTTAAAAGTGATGTAATTGTTGTCTTAGGGGCAGCGCAATTTGATGGCCGGCCAAGTGATTTACTTCTTGCCCGATTGCAAATTGCTAGTGAAAATTATAAAAATAAGTTAGCACCTGTGATCTACACAGTTGGTGCTGGTGCACCAGGGGATAGAAGTACTGAGGCAGCCGCTGGTTATAACTGGTTAGTTGCAAATGGTGTTCCGAAGAAAAGCATTCAGGCAATTCCAAAGGGCCGCGATACTTTAAGTAGCACAGAGGCATATGTGGCTGCGATGAACAAAGCAAAATTTACATCAGTGTTAATTGTTACTGACTCCTATCACTGCCTGCGGGCTATGACGATGGCGAAGGATTTATCAGTAAGTGCAAGTTGTGCCGATAGTAAGAGTGGCCCAGGTGCATTAGAAAATTCAAAATTACGTTACCTGCTTCGAGAAAGTGCCGCCTATTTAGCCTATGTAACAGTCGGGCGCTTTGGAATCTCTTTAAGTGATCGGGTAATTTAATTTGTTTAGCAACAAATAAAGATAGATAGGATTAGTAAATGGTCTTACGCGCTGCAAAGGAACACTCTGGTTACACCGAGTTTGATCGTGAGCGATTTTTAGATGAACCAGCTAAACGCGGTGGCCGCACTGAGTTTGCACGTGATCGGGCGCGAATTATTCATTCATTTGCATTGCGCCGGCTTGCGGCGAAAACACAAGTAGCTGTTCCATGGGCTACTGATTTTCCACGCACCAGACTTTCACACTCTCTTGAATGCGCCCAAGTTGGCCGCGAGCTTGGCGCAGCACTTGGCGCAGACCCAGATTTAATGGAAGGCGCCTGTTTAGCCCATGATTTAGGACATCCACCTTTTGGTCACAATGGCGAAGAAGTTTTAAATGTTTTGGCAGACTCATGCGGTGGCTTTGAAGGTAATGCGCAAAGTTTACGGTTGCTAATTAGATTAGAGGCAAAAACTGTTTTGCCTTCTGGAAAATCAATTGGTTTGAATTTAACTAGAAGCTCACTTGATGCTGCGACAAAGTATCCATGGCAAAGGACTGTTAATGCCCGTAAGTTTGGTGTCTACAGTGATGATCTTGAAATATTTAATTGGTATCGCCAAGGAGTTGAAAGCGGCAAAACCAGCATGGAAGCCCAGATCATGGATTGGTCAGATGATATTGCCTACTCTGTTCATGATTTAGAGGACTCCTTAGTTAGTGGACAAATTAAATTAGATCAATTAAATAAAGATTTGCCACAGTTATTTAAAGTAGCACAAGAATCTTACTTAGCAGATATTACTGAAGCTGAGATGGCAAAAGCGTTAACTCAATTACAGAAATTATCTTGCTGGCCAAAGTATTACGATGGTACACATCGATCCTTAGCTCGGCTAAAAGATTTGGCATCACAATTAATCGGCAGATTTGCCCAAGCCGCTGAAGTTGCTACTCAAGAAAAATATGGCGATGGCGATTTGACTAGGTATAACGCAAATTTAATTGTGCCACGAGATCAACGAGTTGAGGTAGCACTTCTTAAATCAATGGCTGGACATTATGTGATTAATGCAGCCGCATCTCAAAAGCGCTATGGCGAACAACAACAACTGCTGAGTGAATTAGTTGAAGCGAT
>CAITID010000110.1 GCA_903892335.1 uncultured Actinomycetes bacterium | reverse complement strand
TTGCCGATCTTTGCTGGGTGATAAACCAAAGCTAAATTTTGAATTTTGCAATTATCACCGATGATTACATCAGCATCAATGTAAGCACCAGTTCCGATTATGCAATTCTTGCCAAGTTTGGCACCGCTGCGCACTTGCGCATCACCCCAAATAGCGCAGCCATCACCAATTACCGCTGATGAATCAACGGAAGCTGTTGGTGAAATCTTGGCTGGCATGTGCCTAGCCTACCCTGATTACTTTAAAAGATTAGAAATTGCTGCGCTAAAGCGCTCGTATTCAGCGGGAGAATCTAAATTATTTTTTGCCCAAATTACACCATTGCTGCGCATCTGATTAATTTCATCCAGATTACTTTCAAATTTAATTAATGCAGCTGCAATCTCTTGCGCAGAGTCGGCAATCACACCAGCATTACTTTCTGAAATAATCTTTGCACTCCGTGGCAAATTTGTAGAAACAACTGCAAGGCCACAACTTAGGTACTCATACAACTTACTTGGCACCGCTTCGATAAATGCTGGCGTTGCATCTAGTAATGACAAACCAACCCATGCGCCTTGCGCAAATTTCCAAGATTGCTTTGGTGCTAACTTGCCATGAAATTTAACACGACTTACTGCAGGGCAGGTGCGTTTCCAGTTTTCAAGATATTCCTGATCAGCTGGTGCCACATTGCCAATTAATTCAAATTGCCAATTTGGTGTTAACTCTGCAACCTCTAAAATCTTACTTAGGCCACGAGATTTTCTAATATCACCAATATAAATTGCTACCGGCTTGCTAGAGAGCGCACCGCTTTGAGTAATTAAGGATAGATCTGGCAAATTTCTGACTACCAATCTATTTTTAGCATCCGCTGGTGGCACTTGTGTATCAGCCACAGTAGTAAGCGCCGAACTCTTGGCAATGTAAGTTGCTGCGCGAGCAACCAAATCGGCAAATTTTCCAATCACACCCTTTGCCCAACTGCGATCTTTAAGTAATTGCAAGTAATCCTCATGCACATCTGCAACTAATTTTTGCCTGCGCAATTTACTAATTAACCAGCTTGTTAAAAGCAGGTCGGGGGCAACGACAATTACTACCTTCCCACTTGATTGAAAGGGGATAGTTAAATCTCTAATGATTCTGGCAGCAAAGGATTTATTGCCAATTGCTTTCTTAAAACTTACGCCAGCTGGTGCGTCAGCTGCCTTACCTAGCGCGATAACTTGGACTGTGTTGCCATCTTTAATTAAGGCGTTACACAACCGATGTAATCTGGCATCGGATACCTCATCAGCTGATGAAACTAATGAGATTTGCATTTATAAATCCTCGTAGGATGAAGGAAGAGCGCCTACATCTAAGAACTTTAAGTACTGCTCGGTGATCTCTTGCGGCTTACCGTTGGCTACCAATTTTCCTTTATGTAACCAGATTGCCACATCACATAATTCATTAATTGATGCCAAGGCGTGTGAAACAATTAAAATAGTGCGGGCCTGCGCACACAATTCACGCATGCGATTAAAGGATTTCTCTTTAAATGCAGCATCACCAGCCGATAGCGCCTCGTCTAGAAGCAAGATATCTGGTGTCATGTTTACGGCAACTGAGAAAGCAACGCGACCATACATGCCAGATGAGTATGTGCGCACTGGCATATCAATAAAACCATCGGGCAGATCAGCAAATTGAGCGATCTCATCAGTTTTACTTTCAATCTCAGCACGTGACATACCAGCAGCTAAACCGCCCAAAATAATATTGTCCCGTCCTGAAAGTGCGGGATTAAATCCAACACCAAGTGCTAACAATGTTGAAATCTTTCCATCAACAGTTATTCGACCCTCTGATGGCGGCAAGATTCCGGCAATTGATCGCATTAAAGTTGATTTACCAGCGCCATTAGCGCCAACAATTCCAACGACGCTGCCATGTGGAATATCTAAGGAAAGATGATTAACCGCCTCTACTGTGCGAGTTCGAACGCGTTGGCCTTTACTAGCGCGCATCAGTGCATTCTTTAAAGTTTTCTTTGACTCAATATTAATTTTGTAGCGAATTGAAAGATCTTCAATTCGAATTGCCAAGTTACTTGGCAGCACAGGTGTCACCTTAGATTCTGACCGCAAAGTCGCGCTCCCTTGAAATAAAGAAGTAGCCACCAGTTAATAGTGCAAGCAGTGACCAGATTGCGCAGGCAATTAATTGCGCAGCAGTAGGTGCTAAGCCATCAATCCAGATTCTGCTGTTAGCAGATAGCACAGGCCCTAGTGGGTTTAAATAAAGAATGATCCGGTGCCAACCATTGACCATATCTGGTAACCATAAAACTGGGGATGCGTATAACCAGATTCTAGTTATGTAAGAGAGCAGCTTGCTGGTGTCACGAAAGTAAACATTCATGGTTGCAAATAGCAAAGCCAAGCCAAAACTAGTAAATGCAAGTGGAAGTAGTAACAGCGGTAGATATAGGTAGTTCCAAGTTAAGCCAGGAAGTGCGGCATCTGGAAATAGTAATTTTCCAATTAGAACTACCGCTATGTATACCGGAATAGTTGGTATGAATTGGCGAGCGGCGCTGAGCGCACTAGATAGGGGTAGTAGTGATCTAGGAAAAGCTTGATTAAGAATTAATCGGCCACCAGAAGTAATTGATTGAGCGCCAAGTAAAATTGTATTTTGAGCGAAGTAAAAAGTGAATAAACCAATTAAAATATGTGCCAAAGTAACAAAGCCATCAGTTTGGCTGGTACCACCACGGATAACTGAAACTAGTAAGAAGTAAATAACTGCTAAAAACAATGGATTTAGAACTAACCAAACTTTTCCTAATTTAGAGTCTAGATACTCTGCCTTGTCGGTAAATCTTGATAACTCAGTTGCAAACTCACGTCGGCGCCAAAACTCATTTAGGTATGGCTTTAACTTTGGAAGTGATGCACGATGAGGTTCAAATACTTGAATCTTTCGTGGGTCGGCATTCATGGCCCTTATTGTGCCATCAATTAATGCTGGACTGGCTTATTACCTGCTCGCTTGCCGCTTACGATCAAACTTGCAATTGTTGTGATGATTAACGTGCCCACAATGACCGCTAATGAGAATTGTGTTTGAATCGTTGGGATATGCACACCGAAGATAATGTGGATATCAATTCCATGGAAAGCTTCAATAATTAACTTAACTCCGATAAAGCCCAAGATGATTGATAGACCCTTGGTTAAGTAAATCAAGCGATTCATTAAGCCACCAATTAAAAAGTACAACTGGCGAAGTCCCATCAGCGCAAAAACATTTGCGGTAAATACGATGTATGGATCCTTAGTTAAACCAAAGATCGCTGGAATTGAATCAAGTGCGAATATTAGATCGGTGAAAGCAAGGGCGAATAGTGCGATAGTCATTTGTGATGAGCCGCGCGCCTTTAGCCAAATAATTAACTTGCCCTCTTTCCATTCATGGTCGCCCTCACTTTGCAATTTAAATGCGGTAAATATCAAGAAGGCACCAAAGATAAAGAAGACCCAGGTGTATCGCTCAACTACTGCTGCGCCTAACAAAATAAAGATGCCACGCAGTACGAGCGCCATGATAATTCCAATTAATAAAACCAGTTGCTCTTTCGATTTAGCAATTTTTAGTCGAGTTAAAATAATAATAAAAATAAATAAGTTGTCAATTGATAATGAGTACTCAGTTATCCAACCAGCAAAGAATTCAGAGCGTGCTTGTGAGCCGCCCCATTGGCCCATTGAGATTCCGAAAGCAATCGCTGCCGAAACATAAATTACTGTCCAGACTGCCGCCTCTTTAAATGAGGTTTCAGTATGACGGCGCAAAACAGCCAGGGTTAAATCGATGGCGAGAACGGCAAACAATACGGCGATTGTGACCGCCCAGATAGTTGAGCTCATCTAGTTAAAAACCTTTCCTGGATTTAAAATATTATTTGGATCAAGTACTTGCTTGATTGATTTCATAATATTAACCGCTGGCGCACCTGTTTCAGCGATTAAAGCATCAATTTTGCCCGAGCCGATGCCATGTTCACCAGTACATGTGCCACCCATTGCGATCATCTTCATTGTTATCTCATGGGTTATATGTCGAACCTCTTCTAACTCTGCAGGCTTACTTGGATCAGTAACAATAAAACAATGGAAATTTGCATCAGCCACATGCCCCAAAATTGAGTACGGATACTTGTGTTTTGAAAGTACCTCATCTGCAACTGTTACCGCATCGGCTAATTTAGAAAGTGGCACCGCAGCATCTGTACTAACTGCGCGCATTCCTGGATTTGCTGCAATACCTGCCCAATAAGCGTTATGACGTGCCTGCCATAATTTTCGGCGCGCACCCTCATCAGTTGTCCACTCAAACTCACTTCCACCAAATTCCTCGACAATCTCTTTTACGGAGTTGGCATCTTCTTGCACGCCTTGCGGACTGCCATGAAACTCAAAAAATAATGTCGGTACCTCAGTAAGTGTTAACCCATCATGAGCATTTACATTCTTAATGCACTGCGCATCTAAAAACTCACAACGAGCAATAGAAATACCAGACCTGACAATTGCAGTCGCTGCCGTTACACCATCAGCCAAAGTTGGAAAGCGCACAATTGCCGCTGCCATTTTCTCTGGAATACCAAAGACTCGAAGTGTTAGCTCTGTAATTACGGCAAGTGTTCCCTCGGACCCAACTAATAATCTAGTTAAGTCATAACCAGCAGATAATTTCCTAGTTTCACGGCCAGTTCTAATAATTGTGCCATCTGCCATTACCGCAGTTAACGCTAAAACATTTTCGCGCATTGAGCCATAACGAACTGTGGTTGTGCCAGCTGCGCCAGTTGAGGCCATGCCGCCTAATGTGGCGTCAGCACCAGGATCTACTGAGAAAAATAATCCTGAAGTTGCTAGCTTTTCATTTAACGCCATTCGATGAACACCTGGCTCAACTCGAACCAATAAATCATCGGCTCTAATCTCAATTATCTTGTTCATCTCAGTTAGATCTAAGGAGATGCCACCAAATAATGGAAGAACATGTCCTTCAAGGGATGAACCAGCGCCAAAGGCAACAACAGGAATCTTTTCTTCGTTGCAGTACTTTAAAACCTTAGAAACTTCTTCAGTGCTGCGCGGCATGACAACTGCTGATGGGCGAACTGGAGCGATGGCAGATTCATCCCGACCATGTTGATCAAGGATGCTCTCATTAGTTGATACCAGACCGGTAACTAATGTTTTTAAGTGATCTACCTGAGCTGGTGTTAAATCAACTCTTTGCCATGTCATGCCTAAAATCTTAGCG
>CAITID010000109.1 GCA_903892335.1 uncultured Actinomycetes bacterium | reverse complement strand
AGGTCGCGCCGCCCGCGCTGAATCAAAAGTAAAAATTAGACAACCGCTAGCTCGTGCCTTAATTGCGGCATCTGGCTGGCAGAAAATGCCGCCACAAATACAGGCAGATATTGCCGATGAGTTAAATATTTTGCAGATAGCCGATATCAGCGCAGCTGGGGCTGATCTAGTTGATATCTCCATTAAGGCCAACTTTAAAAGTATTGGTGCTAAATATGGCGCGGATGTACAGGCAATTGCTACCAAGATTTCTCAAGTAGATGCAACCGATTTAGTTAAATCACTGCGCACGGGCACAACTGCAAAGCTTTCCTATGATCTGGCTGGAACAAATAAATCAGCCACCATTGAGTTAGATGATTTAGTTATTACTGAAACGCCCCGAAGTGGTTGGTCAGTTGCCAGCCATAATGGTGAATCTGTTGCATTAGATCTAGCGATGACACCTGCCTTAATAAGTGCTGGACTAGTGCGTGAAGTAATCAGGGCTATCCAAGAAGAGCGCAAGCGAATTGGTTTAGATATTAGTGATCGCATTACCGTAAATTGGAATGCACCAGCAGAGCTAGCAGCGGCAATCTCATCAGCTATCGAGGAGATCAGTAGCGAGGTACTAGCAACTCAAATGAATCAGATCAAAGCTGAAGGAACAAGTGAAAGTGAGATTGGGCTTTGGCTCAAGCTAGAGAAAAACTAAAGAGCTAATACCAATCTAATTAAGAGTTGCACGACAAAGAAGACGACAATAAAAGATAGATCAAGTGCAATTCCACCTAGTTGTAGTGGTGGCACAAACCTTCTGACGTAACTAAGTGGTTTGTCAGTAATTGTGTAGATCAATTCGGCAAAAGCCAGAATTACTCCTTGCGGGCGCCATTGCGGGCGAAAGATACGAACATAATCAAGAATTAGTCGGGCAATTAATGCGAATAAAAAAAGTTGAAGCAACCAAGCAATTGCATCAAATATTTGTCCCACTTATTTTCAGCTTTGATTGAAGAAGCTTGCTTGCGCAGCGCTGTTCTTATCCTCTACTGAGACAGATACATTTGGCGGCGTTAACAAAAATACTTTAGGTGTTACGCGTTCGATACTGCCGTGGTGACCGAATACTAAGCCAGAAGCAAAATCAACTAAGCGCTTGCGCTCAGACTCTTCCATGTCACTTAAATTCATAATTACTGGTTTACCTTCACGGTAGTGCTCACCAATTAAACGTGCTTCACTGTAAGTGCGCGGTGTTAAAGAGATGATGCGATCCATATTTTGCGGTGCAATTACTGGAGATGTCACAGTTGATTGAGTTTTACCAACTACCTCAAATGATGGTTTGCTACGAGTAACTCTTGAAGCAGGCGCTGCCACATTTGCGTGGTCTAGTTCCTCTTCATCCATTAAACCGAGATACCCGGCAACTCTTTTAAATGCACTGGCCATAGGTAAAGGTTAGATTAAGGGGTTGCGATTGCCGAGTATTGAACTGCCTATTCGAAGATGTGTCGCACCATGCTTTATTGCCTCTTGAAAATCCCCACTCATGCCAATTGATAGCGCCGTTGCCTGCGGATGAGACTTAACTAAAACTGAGCTGTACTTTGCCATTCGATCAAAGGCCTCTTGGCTGCCCTGATCAAGTGGGGCAACAGCCATTAATCCCATTAATTTAATGTTTGGTATTTGGGATATTTCATCGCTGATCTGAGGCAATTTCATTGGATCAATGCCACCTCGGGACTCTGGTATTTGATCAAGTGAGATTTGAATAAATATTGATCGGAGTTTGGCTGGTGAATAATCTGATATCAGTTTCGCATATCTAGTTTGATCCACTGAGTGGATGTAGGAAGCCCAGCTTGCGATTGACTTTAATTTATTGCTTTGGATTCCCCCCTGAAAATGCCAAGTTATATCACTAGGCAATTTACCTACCTTCTCACTTGCTTCTTGATCACGATTTTCACCAAAATCTCTTACACCTAAATCATATAAAATCTGCAAATCTGCAACTGGAAAATTCTTTGTAACTGCGATTAATTTAATATCAGATATCCCTCGATCTGACGCCTTTGCTGCCTCAGCAATCTGCTCTTTAACTTTGCTTAAATTAGAGGT
>CAITID010000108.1 GCA_903892335.1 uncultured Actinomycetes bacterium | reverse complement strand
GGCAAACTGAGAGCGAAGTTAAACGAAACCGCAACTAGAAGGAGATATCACCATGGCAATTTCAATTAAGCCACTAGAAGATCGCATTGTTGTTAAAGCCAATGAAGCAGAACAAAAGACTGCATCCGGATTGGTAATTCCAGATACTGCAAAGGAAAAACCACAAGAGGGAACTGTTCTCTCAGTAGGTCCAGGACGTTTTGAAAATGGAAATCGTATTCCACTAGATATTAAAGCAGGCGATGTAGTTCTTTACAGCAAGTACGGCGGAACTGAAGTTAAGTACAACAATGAGGAGTACTTAGTACTTTCATCACGTGATGTACTTGCAATCATTGAGAAGAAGTAATCGTGGGTAAATCACTTCAATTCGATGAAGCAGCTCGTCGCGCGATGGAGCGCGGTGTCAACATTCTTGCTGACACAGTTAAGGTAACACTTGGACCTAAGGGTCGAAATGTTGTTATCGCAAAGAGCTATGGCGCACCGTTAATTACAAATGATGGTGTGACAATTGCAAAAGAGATCGAGTTATCAGATCCAGCTGAAAATATGGGCGCTCAACTTGTTAAGCAGGTTGCTGAGAAAACTAATGATGTTGCTGGTGATGGCACAACTACAGCTACCGTCTTAGCACAGGCTATGGTCAAAGAAGGACTTCGCAATCTTGCAGCTGGCGCCCAACCAATGGAGCTTAAGTACGGAATTGAGCAAGCGGTAAGTGCATTAACTGAAGCACTTCGCAAGAACTCAACTGCTGTAAATGGCAAGGCACAAATTGCTGATGTAGCAACTATTTCTGCTCAAGATAAAGCAATCGGTGATCTAATCGCTGAAGCAATGGACAAGGTTGGCAAAGATGGCGTAATTACAGTTGAAGAGTCATCTACAACTGGTCTTGAATTAGATTTCACTGAAGGTATGCAATTTGATAAGGGATATATCTCCCCTTACTTTGTAACCGATGCCGATCGCATGGAAACAGTTTTAGAAGATGCTTACATTTTGATCTCTGGCCAGAAGATCTCAGCACTATCTGAGATTTTGCCAGTTCTTGAAAAGGTAGCTCAAGCAAGTAAGCCACTTTTAATTATTGCTGAAGATGTAGATGGTGAAGCACTTTCAACTTTAGTTGTTAACCGCATGCGCGGCACCTTCGCATCAGCTGCTGTTAAGGCACCTGGCTTTGGTGATCGACGTAAATCAATGTTGCAAGACATTGCAATTTTGACCGGTGGTCAAGTTATCTCTGCTGAAGTTGGCTTAAAACTTGAGCAAATTGATATCGCAATGTTAGGTAAGGCTCGTCGTATTGTGATTACCAAGGACAACACAACCATTATTGATGGTGCTGGTGATAAGGCAGAGGTTGCCTCCCGCGTAACTGAAATTCGTCGCGAGATTGAAAACACCGATTCTGATTGGGATCGCGAAAAACTTCAAGAGCGTGTTGCAAAACTTGCTGGTGGAGTTTGCGTAATCAAAGTTGGAGCACATACTGAGGTTGAGTTAAAAGAGAAGAAGCACCGTTTAGAAGATGCTATCTCTGCAACTCGCGCCGCAGTTGAAGAAGGAATTGTTGTTGGTGGTGGCGCTGCATTAGTTCATGCGGCATCAGTTCTAGAAAATGACTTAGGTTTTGAAGGAGATCGAGCAGTTGGTGTTCGTCTAGTGCGTAAAGCATGCGATGAGCCACTTCGCTGGATCGCCGAAAACGCTGGTCAAGAGGGTTATGTTGTTGTCTCAAAGGTTCGCACTATGAAACCAAATGAGGGCTACAACGCTTACTCAGATCAATACACCGACCTTGTAAAAGAGGGCGTAATTGATCCAGTTAAGGTAACTCGCTCTGCGCTGGCAAATGCTGCTTCAATCGCAGCAATGTTTATTACAACTGAAGCTCTGGTATTTGAAACACCAGAGGATAAGAAAGAGGAAGCTACCGGACATGGTCACTCACATGGTGCAGGCGGACACTCTCACTAATTAGTAAAGCATTCAAAAGTAATACTAGGCTTTGATTCTATGAAAGCCACCGCTCGATCAGCAGTTAATACGCTGTCGATAGATTGCGGTGGCACTGGAATCAAAGCCTC
>CAITID010000107.1 GCA_903892335.1 uncultured Actinomycetes bacterium | reverse complement strand
GCTCACGATCTTCATTATGCAGATATTGAAACACTCTATGAATCAGTCGGTAATGGTCACGTATCGGCGCATTCAGTTGTTGAAAAACTCAATGCGATCTTAAATGCAGAGGAGATTAATCCTGAAACACAGACCTTTGCGCAGGTTAATCAAGTCAGGCGAGAGCGTAAAAGTATCTCCGGAATAGATGTTGAAGGCAGTGAAGATGTTTTAGTTAAATTAGCACGTTGTTGCGCTCCTGTTCCAGGGGATGAAATCGTAGGCTTTATCACCCGAGGCTCTGGAGTTTCAGTACACCGAAAAGATTGTGTAAACATCTCTGATTTAAAGATGCATCAAGGCGATCGTATTGTTGGGGTCAAATGGAATTTATCAGCAAAGAGTTCTTTTCTGGTCAATATTCAAGTTGAGGCACTTGACCGCAATCGACTGCTTTCAGATATCACAAAAGTTTTATCTGATTTGCACGTGAACATTTTAAATGCTTCAGTCATCACGCATAAAGATCAAACGGCCATCTCACGATTTACTTTTGAAATGGCAGATGCATCACATCTTGATTTGATACTAACTGCGGTGAAAAATGTTGAAGGTGTTTATGACGTTAATCGGGTGTTAAACAATTAATTTCCGAATTCAGTCAAACCTTTTTGCGCTTGTTCCAACCAGACGCGTCTCGCAGCAGCGGCTTCTCTAGCCAACATGGCCTTCGCAGTTTGACCAGCTGCCTCTGCTTTGCTTGCCTGCTTCTCATAATTTTCTATCGCTTCAACTAATCCTTGAACAACCTTATTTGCTTGTGCAATTGCAGTTGGATCAGTTTTACGAGCATCATGCTGCTCTAATTCAGCGATTGCTGCAGAAACTTTATCTACTCTAACCTGTAATGCTGGCATTTTTTTACGATCAGTTATTCCGATTCGTTGCCACTTACTTTCTAAATCCCTAAATGTTCTACGAGCACTTTTGAAATCATTTATCGGAAGCAATGATTCAATCTGAGTCAAAAGCTCTTCGCGTTTTTGTAAATTTTCAGCCATAGATCCCTGACGTTTTTCCATGTCAGCATTCTTGGCTGCGAAGAACTGATCTTGTGATGCCTTGAAACGATTCCATAGTGCGGTGTCAGTAGATTTCTTGCCCCTGCCCACTGCTTTCCATTTGTCCATCAAAGATTTGTACTTCTGAGCTGTTTTTAGCCAATCACGTGAGTTAGCCAGGCTTTCAGCTTCCTTAACTATTACCTCTTTTAACTCGTTTACTTTCTTGAACTCGATATCAAGAGTTGCAAAGTGAGTTCTGCGGCGTTTATCAAATTTATTTCGAGAAGAGGAGAATCGCTTCCATAATTCAGCATCAGTTGCTTTGTCTAGGCGCGGGGCCTTCTTCCACTCATCAAGTAATTCTTTAAGCTTTTCTGTTGTTGCCTTCCAATTAACTGAATCTACTAAACCTTCAGCTTCTGCAGCGATTCGCTCTTTCTGCGCAGTTATTTCATTTTTGCGAGAAGCTTTCTCCGCTGCCTGCGCTTGCTTCTTAATTTCATAGGCTTCTTTATGATTTTCAATTAATGCTGGAATTGACTCTATTGAGTCATTTAACTTAGCAAGATCACCAACGCCATTTAAGTTTTGTATGGCTAACTTTAATTTAGCAACTGCTTCTTGCGCATCTGAAGGGACCATTGCGCCCGAGCGAATACGTGCGGCAAGTAATGCAACTTCAGATGCCAGCATTTCAAATTTTTTAACAAAGTATGCGAGAGCTTCATCTGCACTCTTGCCTGGGTATGAACCAACAGCTTTTTCACCACTTGAAGTTATTACGTAAACAGTGCCATCTTCGGCAACTCTTCCAAATTTAGCTGGATCCCCAATTAGTACCGCCGCCGCGTTGTTCAAGTTCTCATTGCCTTGATTGATTTGATCCTGCATCTGATTAGCTCTCTTTCGTTGCGCAATTCATTTTTAAGTGAATTGTTATGGGGGCGGGCGGTGCAACCATGTTCGATTGCTGGGTTTTTCCTATTGCCAAAGGTAGCCTACCTACCTGAATATGAGAAATTCTCGCTGGATTAGGGCGGTAAATCTCCTTTGTTGATCGATCGAATTGTGGCCCCATACTTTGAAACCAACTGTTGGATTTTAAGTACAGGCACTAATCAAGAGTGTTTAATAATTGATCCAGGGATGGCCAAGCCAGATTTAGTGGCAGCCATTATGGACAAGATTTCAAAGCATAATTTAAAGCCTGTGGCGGTATTGATAACTCATGGTCACATAGATCATTTTTTCTCGTTAGTGCCGCTAACTAAAGCTACTCCACTTCGAACCTACATCAGTACGCAAGATAGATATCTACTAAGTGATCCCTTGAAATCACTTATGCAAGATGGTCCGACAAAACATCTGATTGATAGTTTTGGGGCAAAAGATTTTAAGGAGCCAGATGAGATAATTGAGTTAGCAGACTTTCAGAAATTTGATATTGCTGGCTTGACGATAGAAAGTATTCTGGCACCTGGTCACACCAAGGGTTCCTTGATGTTTGAAATCAATGATGTGCAGTTGATATCTGGGGATGTGCTTTTTGCTGGTTCCATAGGTCGGACCGATCTTCCAACGGGATCAGCAAGTGATATGCGTAAAACATTAAAAGAACGAGTTTTGACACTTCCAGATCACTTAAATGTACTGCCTGGCCACGGCCCACAAACTACAATTGCAAATGAGCGCAGGAACAATCCTTATTTACAAGGAGAGTTTCTTGATTAAACGGGAGATTAAGCGATGAACAAGTTTTCAGCACCAAAGGGTGTGAGCGAGTACTTCCCACCGCGTTCAGATTTATTTGAAATTGTTCGAGACCATCTAATAGCACCTGCCAAATTAGCAGGCTACTCACTAATCGAATTACCTGTATTTGAAGACACCGCACTTTTTG
>CAITID010000106.1 GCA_903892335.1 uncultured Actinomycetes bacterium | reverse complement strand
CCGCCGCGACCATTGAGAAATAGATACTTTACTGAATCAACTTTAACCAAACTAGGACGGCAATTTTGTAAGTATTGATCTATTGCCTCTTGCGCAAACTTGCCTATTGGCACAACTCTTTGTTTGCCGCCCTTGCCGGTTAATTTCACCGAGGTAAATGAATCACCCTTGGAGATATCATCAACTTTAAGCGAAATAATTTCCGTAACTCTGCCTCCGGTTGCATATAGCAATTCTAAAAGAGCCCGATCGCGTAGTGCGTACTTATCAACTCGATTAATTTTTAGGAAATTATCTATATTCGCAATAGAAAGAGCTTTAGGCAGTCGTTTAGGTATCTTAGGTGGATGTATTGATTTAGCGACATTTGCAAAACCATGCTCAACTGCTAAATAATCAAAAAAATTCCTAACGGCTACGACATTACGGGCGATAGATGACTCTCCTATTTGAAAATCTTGGTTATTTAATCCGCGAAGCCAGGCAATATATAGAACTAGATCATCAGCGGTTAAACTCTGCAAATCTTTCTTATTAAAACTTGCGTAATGATCTAATCGTTCTAGATCACGACGATAAGCAGAAACTGTATTCTTTGATAAGCCTTTTTCTATAAGTAAATAATTTAAATAATTACTTAAATAATCACTAGCCACGAGCGGTAATTGCAGCTTTAATCAACCCAGCAAATAAAGGATGGGCCCTAGTAGGTCTTGATAAAAACTCCGGATGAGCTTGTGTACCAACGTAATAAGGGTGTAAATCCAGTGGTAATTCGACAAATTCAACTAAATGTTGATCAGGAGATAAGCCTGAGAACTTTAAACCAGTCTTTGCGATAGTTTCACGATAATCATTATTTACTTCATAACGGTGGCGATGTCTCTCATTAACAGACAGTGCACCATAAGTATTAGCAACCACAGAATCTTTTTCAAGTATTGCCTCATATAAACCCAGTCGCATGCTTGCGCCCATATCTGCTTTGCCCGCTACTATTTCTTTTTGCGATGCCATAGTTGATATAACGGGGTTCTTAGTCTTCTCATCAAACTCGGTTGAATTAGCATCTGAAATGCCGCCTTTATTCCTTGCAATTTCAATCACCATCATTTGCAAACCTAAGCAAAGCCCAAGAGTTGGAATCTTATTCTCGCGAGCGTATTTCAATGCTCCAAGTTTTCCTTCAATCCCGCGAACACCAAAACCACCGGGAACACAGATCGCATCTACATCTGCGAGTTGTTTCTTTGCTCCTTCAGCACTTGCACAGTCATCACTTGGTACCCATTTAATATTCACCTTTGCGTAATTGGCAAAACCACCAGCTCGCAGCGCTTCTGTCACTGATAAATAAGCATCAGGAAGATCAATGTATTTGCCGACTAATGCAACGCTTACTTGCGTTTTAGGATGATGAACTCGATCCAATAAATCATCCCATTCACCCCACACAACTTCACCACAACTTAAATCAAGTCGCTTAACCACAAAAGTATCTAAACCTTCAGAATGAATTACCTTAGGGATGTCATAAATCGAAGGTGCATCAACGGCAGCTACAACTCCCTCGTAATCAACATCGCACATGAGCGAGATCTTGCGTTTAACGGATTCTGGAATTTCTCGATCACTTCGAAGCACAATCGCATCCGGTGTAATACCTATAGATCGCAGCGCTGAAACACTGTGTTGCGTAGGTTTTGTTTTTAATTCACCAGCTGGACCCATATAAGGAACTAGTGAAACATGTAAGTAAAAGACATTATCCCGGCCCACATCTTGGCGAATCTGTCTAGCCGCCTCCAAGAATGGTTGGGATTCAATGTCGCCAACAGTTCCGCCAATTTCAGTTATCACTACATCAACATCTGCCCCACCCATTGATTTCATCTTCTCTTTAATTTCATTGGTGATATGCGGGATTACTTGCACCGTATCCCCAAGATATTCACCGCGTCGCTCTTTGGCGATAACTGTTGAATAAATTTGTCCGGTAGTAACGTTTGCAGTTCCATGAAGGTTTGTATCTAAAAATCTTTCATAATGGCCAATATCCAAATCTGTTTCGGCGCCATCATCGGTGACAAATACCTCTCCGTGTTGGAAGGGATTCATGGTTCCCGGATCAACATTTAAGTATGGATCCAATTTTTGCATTGTTACACGAAGACCACGAGCACGTAGGACTCGACCTAAGCTGGATGCTGTTAAACCTTTGCCTAAACTTGAGGCGACGCCACCTGTAACAAAAATATGCTTACTCACATGAGGGGCGGTCATGGAGCACTAACTTATCATCGATTCCCTAACAATGTGTAATAACTCAGCCGCATGTTGCTGGGCCGTTTGCGATTCTTCTTGCCCGCTGAGCATGCGCGCTATCTCGATCTTTCGAGCATCCTCATCAATGGTAATCACATCACTTTGAGTGACGGAGCCACTTTCATTCTTTTTAACTACTAAATGGTGATCCGCCCAAACGGCCACCTGGGCTAAATGGGTAATAACTATTACTTGTGCATTCTGAGATAACTTAGATAAACGGCGTCCTATTTCAATTGCGGCTTTTCCACCAACACCAGCATCTACCTCATCAAAGATATAGGTACCGATATTTTGGGTTTGAGCAATTACAACCTCCATTGCGAGCATCACTCTAGATAACTCACCACCACTTGCCACCTTATTAAGCGGTAATTCCTTGCCGCCTTGATGGGAACAAAAAAGTATTTCCAGATCATTAAATCCAAATGCGGTATAGCTAGATGATTTCTCTGGATCATTAGCAGCGACAACTATCTTAATCTCACCATTTGGCATTGATAAAGCTTTAATCTCCTTGGTTACGGCATCTGACATTTTTGCAGCCGCATCAGAACGCTGCTGGGAAAGTTTCTTACCCTCATTTTTAAGTTGCAAAAAAACTTTTTCAAGTTGCTCCTTGATTTCCTTAATCCGCTCTTCACCACCAGATAGATCTTCGATTCGAAGAGAGGCATTCTTGCCATCTTCGATTAACTGATCATAGGCAAGTGCTCGATCACTACCTTTGCCGAATTTTTTAAGCAAACTATTGATTTCCGACTTTCGTGTTTGCAAAAACTCGAACCTTTTAGGATCAGCCTCTAAGTTATTGAGATAACTAGTTAAATCACTTGAAAAATCTTGAAAACCAAGCAGCAATTCAAGATAGCGATCTAGAATTACATCGAGGGATTCATCCTTATCCTTTAATCGATCCAACTCCTTGCGGGCTTGTTGCATAGAATTAATTACAGATATCTCCTCGTTCTCAAGGATATTAAGGGCAGCTGAAATATATTGATTTATATCTTCAACTGAACCTAGTTTAGATATCTCATTCTCAATTGTTTCAATCTCATTAGGTTTGGGATTAACTGCTGAAAATGCTTTTACGAAATCCTTTAGTTCTGCGAT
>CAITID010000105.1 GCA_903892335.1 uncultured Actinomycetes bacterium | reverse complement strand
CTGGGCTATACATACTTTGGATTAGCAGCAGTTGGGTCCGTAGCAGTCCTGGTTGGAACCTTGAATAAGGGCCCACTGGCATCACTGTTATACAAAGACTCTGTTACTTACCGTGGTGATTACTGGCGCGCAGGTTGGAAGATGACATTAGATAATCCAATCTTTGGCGTTGGGTTAGATAGCTATGGAGACTGGTATCGCAGAAGTCGCACCGTAGAGGCGACACTTCGAAGAGGGCCTGATACAACTAGCAATGCTGCACACAATGTATTTCTCGATATCTCTTCATATGGCGGATTCCCACTTGTTTTGACTTACATCGCAATAATGGTTTTAGTCATAATTTCAGCTATAAAGGTATTCAAGCGCTCACAAAGCTTTAATGCCGGTTTTGTTGGACTAGTTTCTGGCTGGGTAGCTTTTCAAGCACAATCAATTATTAGCATTAATCAAATTGGTTTAGCGCTATGGGGTTGGGTTTTGTCAGGTTTGATAATTGGATACGAGGTCAATACTCGTGGTGGAGAGGCAGCTGAAGATAAAAACTCTGGCAAGAAGGCGATAAAAGGAGTTGAGACTTCAGCCGGCACGACACTGGCCGTATTTATCGGATTAATCATTGGTGTAATGGTTGGCATGCCACCATATCTAGCTTCTGCTAAGTACAAGGGTGCACTTGAGACGAGTGACTCAATGATTATTCAAGAGGCAGCGTATATCTGGCCATTGGATCCATCTCGAATGATTCAAGTTTCGATGATTTTGAATGAGAATAAGTTAGAATCTCAAGGACTCAAGGTTGCTCTAGATGCCACCAAGAAGTTCCCTGAGAATTATTCAGTTTGGGAAGCGTTGAATACGATGAAGAGTGCAACTGTGGAGCAAAAGGCGCAAGCTCTGACTCAAATGAGGCGCCTTGATCCTCTGAATCCAGATTTGAAATAGTTCGTTAATCTATCCCTATGCGCGTAGCAATCATTGGTCAAGGATACGTTGGCCTGACTATTGCCGTTGGGGCGGCTGGCTCTGGCCATGAAGTTAAGGGATTCGACGTCAATACTGAGTTAGTAAGCCAACTCAACTCTGGTGTTTCACACATTGAAGGCATTTCTGATTCAGCGTTGAAGAGTTTTCTCTCAACTAATAAATACGCAGCTAGCACCGATGCTTCAGTGCTCAATGGCTGTGATGTGGTTGTTATTGCCGTTCCAACGCCTCTAACTGAGACAAGAGACCCTGATTTATCTTTTGTTCATGCAGCAGTTGCACTCATCCAAAACAATATAAAAAGCCCAACTCTAGTTATCAATGAATCAACTTCATATCCGGGCACATTGCGCAAAGAGATTGCTGGCCGTATTACCGGCATAACTCACTTGTATGCATCTTCACCAGAGCGCGTAGATCCGGGCAATACTGAGTGGGGCACAAAAAACACTCCACGCTTAATCGGTGGCCTGACACTCGAGGCAGTTTCTAAAGCTAAAGAGTTTTACTCTTCTTTCTGCGACACAGTAATTGAAGTCTCTTCCCCTGAGGTGGCAGAGGCTGCCAAGATATTTGAAAACACCTTTAGGCAAGTAAACATCGCACTCGTTAATGAGTTTGCCCAGATTGCTGATGCGCTAGGAATTTCAGGACGAGAAGTATTAGATGCTGCTGCAACAAAGCCATACGGATTTATGGAGTTCACCCCGGGGCCTGGTGTGGGTGGACATTGCATCCCGGTGGATCCAACCTATTTGGCATTTGTTGCAAATGAAGTTGGCGTACCAGCAACCTTCATTAAAAGAGCTAACGAAGTGAATTTAGCTATGCCGGCATATGTCGTGAAGAGAGTATTTGCTGGTGCTGGTGGATCTATTAAAGGTAAATCAATAGTTGTAGTTGGAGTTTCATACAAAGCTAACGTTGCAGATACAAGAGAGACACCTGCTGCATCAATTATTGATTTACTGCGCCAAGCAGGTGCAACTGTTAGCTGGCATGACCCACTCGTGGGCAGCTGGCGCGGGGAAGAAAGTACTGATTTAAGCGTGTGCGATGTGGCAGTGGTTGTGACCAAGCATGAAGTGGTT
>CAITID010000104.1 GCA_903892335.1 uncultured Actinomycetes bacterium | reverse complement strand
TATTCTGTTGCAACCCGATTTAGGTACGGTTTTAATTATTTGCGCAGCTGTTGTTGCCATGATTGGTGCCTCAGGTGCGCCAGTTCGTTGGGTAGTTGGATTATTAATGTTGGCAGTTGCTGGTGGTTTTGTGGCGGTTCAAACCGGAGTTGTAAGTGAGTATCAAGTAAAACGTTTGCAATCCTTTGTTGATCCAGCAGCTGATCCGCAGTTAAGTGGTTATCAATTACGCCAAGCCAGAATCACAATTGGCTCCGGTGGCTTTTTCGGTAAAGGTTTATTTGATGGACCACAAACCAATGGCAGATTTGTACCAGAGCAACAAACTGACTTTATCTTTACGGTAGCTGGTGAGACGTTAGGCTTCCTTGGCTGCTCCATTATTTTAATGCTCTATAGCGTGATATTTACTAGAGCATTTATTATTGCCAGACGCACAACTGACTTATTTGGTCGATTGGTTTGCGTTGGTGTGATTGCTTGGTTTGCCTTTCAAACATTTGAAAATATTGGCATGACTATGGGCTTAATGCCGATGACTGGTGTGCCACTGCCATTTCTCTCATACGGTGGATCTTCGATGTTTGCTAATTTAATTGGAATTGGTTTGCTGCAAAATGTCCACGTTAGATCTCGCTAAACACGCATAAAATCAGGGTAAGTTGGCAGGTAGTGGCTTTATCTGCGATACTTTCACTACGCAATCAGCGCGAGGATAAAGATCCAACGCCGCGGTTACGTCACAATTTTTAAGTATTACAACTTAAGTTTGTTAAGCAAAGTTAAGTTATAAGCAAAGAGAATTGAAGAAGAGGTACTGCAAAACTGCAGTAATTAAAAGTTTGAAAAGGATTTGATTTATATGGCCGATGAGCCTAAAGCACCTCGTAAACGTGCTGCGAAAAAAGCAGCAAGCACAGATGGCGTAACTGAAGAAAAAAAGAGCGCTAAGAAATCTGCAAAATCCATTCCAGTTCCACTATTTCAAGCCGCCCCAGAGGCTGCTAAGAAAAAAGTTGAAAAGCCAGACCAGGTTGTAGCAGGCGTAGCTGTTGAAAAATCTGGTGATGAGAGTGAAGATGCAAAACGCCGTCGCCGTCGTGGTGGCCGTGGTCGCCGTCGTGGTGGAAAAGATTCAGCGCTAGATAGCGATAGCAATGTGGATTCCGATGATTCAAGTGATGATTCAAAAAATACAGCCGATGAAACAACTGCAGATGGTGCATCACCAAGACGCAGACGTCGCCGCCGTGCACGTGGTGAAGGTGTAACACCTGGTGAGAGCATTGATGAAGATGGTGTGCTAACTGTTGTAAAGGTACGCGAAGCACGAGTTCGCGAGCCACGTCCAGAACGAAGTGATCGCAGTGAAGGCCGTGGCCGACGTGATCGCTACGACCGACGTGATCGCCCAGATCGTGGTGATAGATATGAAAGCCGTGGTCGCAGAGATTTCACTCGCAAACGTGGCACAGTAATTACTGAATCTGAATTCTTAGCTCGCCGTGAAGCAGTTGATCGCTCGATGTTAGTTAGACAAATTGCTGATCGTACGCAGATTGCAATTATTGAAGACAATGTAATGGTTGAGCACTATGTGAATCGAAACAGCAATATTTCCTATGTTGGAAATGTGTACTTAGGTAAGGTTCAAAATGTCCTTCCATCAATGGAGGCTGCCTTCGTTGATATTGGTAAGGGACGAAACGCTGTTCTCTATGCTGGTGAAGTTAATTGGGATGCCCATGGTTTATCCGATACCGCACCACGCAAGATTGAGCATGTTTTAAAATCTGGCCAATCTGTATTGGTTCAAGTGACTAAGGATCCAATTGGGCAAAAGGGTGCACGTTTAACTAGCCAAGTTTCACTGCCTGGTCGCTACCTTGTTTATGTACCGGGTGGTGAGATGAGTGGAATTAGCCGCCGTCTGCCTGATCAAGAGCGTTCAAGATTAAAATCAATTTTGAAAAACTTAGTACCGGAGGAGGCGGGCGTAATTATTCGTACCGCAGCCGAAGGAATTGCAGAGGCTGAGATCGAGCGCGATGTACTTCGATTGAAAGCACAATGGGAGGATATCCAAGTAAAGGTAAATTCAACTAGTACCTCTGCGCCATCACTTCTATACGGTGAGCCAGATTTAACTGTTCGAGTTATCCGCGATATTTTCAACGAGGATTTCAATAAGATGTTAGTTCAAGGCGATAGCGCTTGGGATGATATTCAAAACTACATTGGCCACATTGCACCTGAGCTTGCTAGCAAGATTGAAAAGTGGAGCGGCCCACGTGATATTTTCGCTGAAAACCGAGTTGAAGAGCAGTTAGCAAAAGCCTTTGATCGCAAAGTTTATCTACCATCAGGTGGCTCATTAGTTATCGATCGCACAGAAGCGATGATCGTAATCGATGTAAACACTGGAAAATTTATTGGTAAAGGTGGAAATCTAGAAGAGACTGTTACCAAAAATAACCTGGAAGCGGCGGAGGAAATTGCTCGTCAATTACGTCTGCGCGATATGGGTGGAATTATTGTGATTGACTTTATCGATATGACAATCGAGGCTAACCGCGAGCTCGTTCTGCGCAGATTAGTTGAGTGTTTAGGTCGCGATCGCACAAAGCATCAGGTTGCCGAAGTAACCTCACTTGGTTTAGTTCAAATGACGCGAAAGCGAGTGGGCCAAGGATTAATTGAGGCGTTCTCAACTACATGTGAGAGTTGTGGTGGTCGAGGAATTCATATCCATGCTGAGCCAGTAAATAAGGTTTCACTTGAAAAAGATATGGAACAACGTTATTCAAAAACATCTAAGGCTGGTAAAGATTTAGATGATCAGGATAGTGATAATGACAATAATGACAATGATGACAACGTCAGTGGAGCTGAATCTGAAGATGCAGTTGAAGAGAGTGCAAAATCAGAGGTGGTTATTGACAAGCCGCGCCGTAAAGGTCGCAGGGCGGTAAGCACTGGAGTAATCAGCACAAATTAAAGTTGGATTTCGCCTCAGTTTGACCCAATGGAGTGAAATCTCTACCCTTACCCCTCTAGCCAATCTATTTGATTAGATTTTTGATTAACTCGGATATAAGGAGCACAACGTGTACGCGATTGTTAAAGCTGGCGGACGCCAAGAGAAGGTTTCAGTTGGCGAGACCCTAGTTGTTGATCGTATCGATGCTGCCGTTGGTTCATCTGTAACTTTTCCAGCAGTTCTACTTGTAGATGGTGCTGATGTAACTGCAGATCCAAAAGCGCTTTCATCTGTAAAGGTGACTGGTGAAATTTTGGCAGAGCAAAAAGGTCCAAAGATTGCCATCCTTCGTTACAAGAACAAAACTGGATATCGCCGTCGTCAGGGATATCGCTCAAAATTAACTCGTGTAAAAATTACTGGAATTAACAAGTAAGGGACGGTGAAAGTAAATGGCAAGTAAAAAGGGTGTCTCCTCAACGCGAAATGGTCGCGACTCAAATGCGCAATACCTTGGTATTAAACGTTTTGCCGGTCAGGTAGTAAAAGGTGGAGAGATATTAGTTCGCCAACGCGGAACATACTTTCACCCAGGTAAAAATGTTGGCATCGGAAAAGATGACACATTATTTGCACTACAAGGTGGCTCAGTTGAATTCGGTCGCGCTCGCGGTCGTCGTGTAGTAAATATCGTTCCGGTAGCTTAAGTAAGCGGGAAAAAGTTTTAACAGTGGGTCCGCTTACCGCGGGCCCATTTTTATTTTCAGTACTTTAATTAGTTAGAGAGGAAGTTAACGTGGCCTCATTTGTAGATCGCGTGACACTTCATGCCAGCGCTGGCAAGGGTGGCGATGGTTGCGTTTCAGTACACCGCGAAAAATTCAAACCTCTCGGTGGTCCAGATGGAGCTAATGGTGGCCGCGGCGGCGACGTAGTTCTTGTCGTTGATCCAGATGTCACAACTCTTTTAGATTTTCACCACTCACCACATCGACTTGGTACAGATGGCAAACAAGGTGCTGGTGATTTTAATAATGGCGCCGAAGGTAAAGATTTAATTTTAGGTGTACCAAATGGCACTGTTGTAAAGGATGCCAATGGTCAAGTAATTGCAGATCTAGTTGGGTATGGCACCAGATTCATGGCAGCCCAAGGTGGCAAGGGTGGACTTGGCAATGCTGGACTTGCAAACTCCAAACGGCGTGCACCAGGTTTTGCACTCTTAGGTGAGCCAGGTGAATCGCGCACTTTATTTTTAGAGTTAAAAAGCGTTGCCGATATTGGTTTAGTTGGATATCCAAGTGCTGGTAAATCATCATTAATTGCTGCGATGTCAGCTGCAAGGCCAAAGATTGCCGATTATCCATTTACTACCTTGATTCCAAACCTTGGTGTTGTCCAAGCTGGTGATACCCGCTTTACAGCAGCAGATGTTCCAGGATTAATTCCAGGTGCAAGTGAAGGTAAAGGATTAGGACATGAGTTTCTTCGCCATGTTGAGCGCTGCGCCGCGCTGGTTCATGTTTTAGATTGCGCAACCTTAGAAACTGATCGCGATCCAATTAAGGATTTTGATGTAATTGAAGAGGAGTTAAAGCTTTACGGCGGACTTTCTGATCGGCCAAGAATTATTGCGCTAAATAAAATCGATTTACCAGATGGCAAAGCGATGGCAGATATGGTGCAATCAACATTAGAAGATCGAGGTTTTCCCGTATTTCAAGTATCTGCGGCAAGCCGTGAAGGAATGCAAGAGTTGATTTATGCAATGGCCCAGATTGTGCAAAAGGTAAGAAAAGAGCAGAAGGCCGAGGAGACAACTCGAATTGTGCTTCGCCCAGTTGCAGTAGATGACAAGGGCTTTAAAGTTATTGCAAATGCAGATGGCACCTTTAATGTAATTGGTGATAAGCCACAGCGTTGGGTAAAGCAAACTGATTTTGGAAATGCTGAAGCAATTGGTTATTTAGCAGATCGCCTTGCTTCATATGGTGTTGAGAAAGAGTTGTTTAAAAATGGCGCAAAGGCAGGGGATGAGGTTCGAATCGGTATTGGCGATGATGCGGTCATTTTTGATTGGGAGCCAAGTATTGAAGCGGGCGCGGAATTATTAGCTGGTCCACGCGGTGAAGACTTAAGACTTTCCACGCCATGGCGAATGGATTTAAATGATGATGTTGATCAATTAAGTGATGACGAGATTGAAATGCAATGGGAGTACAACATTGCAAATCCACGTGATCCGCGAGTTGAGCAAGATAACTAATTCTTTAATTTAGAGATATCTAGCAATACCTTTGCAGTATCTGATTCATGATCTGAATCAGTTGGATTATCACTTAACTTAACAATCACAGTTCTAGTTGCTGGATCTACAAATACAAATTGTCCATGCAAACCAAGTGCCATTGTGATGCCAGGAAATGGATGCCAAACCTGTGCTCCATAACCCCAGTCGCGATCAAGCTTTGTAACTGGTGTTGTCATGCGCTTTAGCCATGTCTTATCAATTACCTTATTTGGACCGGCGTAGCCACCATTTAAAATTAACATACCAATTTTTGCATAATCTATTGCTGAGGCGTTAAAGCAACAGAAGGTTTTTTCAGTTCCACCAATGCGATCAACATTCCAGGTTGCTGGATATTTTGCACCTACTGCTTGCCAAACATTTTGACTG
>CAITID010000103.1 GCA_903892335.1 uncultured Actinomycetes bacterium | reverse complement strand
ATGCCACACCAACACTTTTCAGTTGGATTTATATGTCTATCTGGAGCATCCTCGCAATACTTCTTGGAACCTATGTGTTCAAGAAGTATTGGCCTAGAACGGTGGCGATGTTGTAATGGCCGTAATTGATGTCAGAAACGTAAATGTAACTTATCGCGTTCTAATGAACAAATCAGGTTCATTGAAAGAATTGTTCCGCGATACCATTAAAAGCAAGGCCCGCATAGTTGACTACGTTGCCTTGCAAGATATTTCCTTTACTGTTGATGAAGGTGAAGTAGTTGCAATCCTTGGACAAAACGGTGCCGGTAAATCAACTCTTCTTAAAGTTCTTGCAGGAGTTCTACCCCCAACTAAAGGCTCATCAAAGGTAAGCGGCAAGATCGCACCCATGATTGAACTTGGTGCAGGCTTCCACCCTGAAATGACTGGTGCTGAAAACGTACTCTTTTATTCCGCTCTTATGGGCCGCAATATAAAGAGCGTTAAGGAGCGCACGCCAGCTATTGGTGAATGGGCTGGGGTCACAGACCACATGGATTTCCCTCTACGCACCTTCTCTTCTGGAATGGTTGCCCGTCTAGCTTTTGCAACAGCAACTGATGAGCGTGCAGAGGTTTTATTAGTAGATGAAGTCCTTTCTGTGGGAGATGCCGATTTTCAGGAGAAATCTAAAAAACGCATGCATGAGCTAATCAATAGCGGGGCAGCAGTTATTCTTGTTTCACATGACATGAGTGCAGTTCGAGAGTTAGCGACCCGTGCCATCTGGTTAGAAAACGGGCACGTGAAAATGATTGGCAAAGCCAGCGACGTCGTAGACGCATACGAAGCTAACTAACATGCGAGTTTTGCATGTCATTGCCCGTCTCAACGTTGGTGGTACCGCCCGCTACATCACCCAACTTGCCAACGAGCTACCTAAACACGGCATAGAAACCCTTGTTGCAACTGGTTATGTGCAAGGCGCGGAACTAGAAGATCCAAGTGCAGTCACTATCAAGTTACTGCGCATTAAATCTTTGGGTCGTGCCATTAATCCGATTAAGGATCATTTAGCTCACAGAGAACTGCAAAAGATTATTGATGAGTTCAAGCCTGACATCATCCATTCGCATACCTTTAAAGCAGGCTTAATTACTCGAGTGCACAAACAACAAGTTCCAGTAGTTCATACTTTCCACGGTCACTTACTCGATGACCCTGAGTTTTCAGGCTTCAAATCAAGAGTTATTACTGCAATAGAGAAAAGACTTGCTAAGAAAACTACTAAACTGGTCAGCGTGGGTCAGCGTGTGGCAGATGAATTAGTTGAATTAAGTGTTGGTGTTAAAGAGCAATATATAAACATTGCACCCGGTGTAAAAGAATTAAGCATTACCCCGCGAACAGATGCGTTGCAAAACCTAGGTATTACCGATGACGGCCGCCCAATAATCGGGTGGATTGCCCGTGTTACTGGAGTAAAGAATCCAATGCGTGCACTAGAAGTAGCGCGCGCAATACCTTCAGCTCACTTTGTGATGGCTGGTGGTGGGGATTTACTAGAAGAAGTTAAGGGGGCTGCGCCTTCCAATGTCAGTGTTATTGGTTGGGCTAAAGCCGAAGATCTATTTGGGGCATCAGATTTAATCTTTTCGACTAGTGAAAATGAAGGAATGCCTATTGCTTTAATTGAGGCCCAATTAGCAGGCAAGCCAGTGGTGGCAAGTGATGTGGGCGGTGTATCTGAAGTCATTGCTAACCGTGAAACAGGCTTAGTAACTAATAAGAACGCAGGCTCAATTGCAGCAGCGCTTAACACATTAATCATTGATACCCAAAAGCGCACACAGATGAGTGCACTAGCAACATCGCGAGCTAGAGCACTCTTTTCTATAGATCAAATGGTTCACGCTCACGTGAGCCTCTATCACTCGATTGTGAATTAGGCTTCACCCATGCGCGTTCTCATCACTGGTGGAGCAGGCTTTATTGGTTCACATTTAGCTGACCACTATGTGGCCAAAGGTGATCACGTAACTACTCTGGATAATTTCTCAACAGGATCTAAAGAGAACATTGCTCACTTGGCAGGAAAAATCACAACTCAAGATGGCGACATCAGAAACATTGATCTCGTTGAAAAACTCACTCAAGAGGCAGATGTAGTCCTACATATGGCCGCCGCCCTTGGCGTTAACACAATCCTTGAATCACCTCTTGAATCAATGTCCACCAATATCACTGGCAGTGAGGTTGTATTAAACGCTGCAGCCAAATTCAACAAGCGCATCATCATCGCCAGCACATCTGAGATCTATGGCAAAAACCCTAAGCAGCCTTTAAGTGAGGTTGATGATCGTGTTGTAGGTGCACCACAAAAGATTCGTTGGACTTACAGCGATGCAAAAGCGATAGAAGAGGCAATGGCAACTGCCTTACATGCCCAAAGCAAGCTTCCTGTTACAACAGTGCGTTTGTTTAATACCGTTGGACCACGCCAAACTGGTCGTTATGGAATGGTTGTTCCACGCTTTGTCCAAGCTGCACTTAAAAACCAAGCTCTGACTATCTACGGTGATGGCACGCAATCCCGAGTTTTTTGCCATGTTGATGACGCCGTGCAAGCAATTGCCGCAATCGCAGCAGCTGATGCAACGATCGGTGAAGTCTTTAATGTGGGTGGCAGCGGAGAAATAAATATTACAGCTTTGGCGGAGAAGGTAATTAGTACAACAAAGTCACAATCAGTAATTACTTACACCTCATACGTAGATGCCTACCCAGCAGGTTTTGAAGACATCCAGCGCCGTGTGCCAGATATTTCTAAGATTAAGCAGGCTATCGGTTGGGCTCCTACAAAGGATTTGGAAACAATAATTAAAGATATTGCAGGAATTTAAATCCCATCAGCTCCAGCAATTGAGCCTGTGCAGTCAAAAACATAAGAAGATTTCTCAATATCAGCAACTGAGACCACATCATGCTTGGTCACAACTACTGCCACATCAGATGCGCCTAAAGCAGAGCTTTCTTCCCCGCGCCAGCTAGCCACAAGTGGGTCGTGCCAGTTAACAGTTGCACCAGCTTGGCGCAGTAGATCAATAATTGATGCTGCAGGGGTCTCTCTTGTGTCTGCAACATTTGCTTTGTATGAAACTCCAACTACAACTACTGATTTACCTTTAACAGATCCACCAACACCAGCAATCACTCTCTTCACAACATATGCCGGCATAGCAAGATTCACTTCATTTGCTCTCTTAATGAATGTCGCTGGCACGCCAACCTGATTAGCAACATGTGCCAAATACGTTGGGTCTACAGGAATGCAATGTCCTCCCACGCCTGGACCAGGATTGAACTCCATAAAGCCATATGGCTTTGTAGCAGCGGCATCTAATACTTCACGTCCTGAAATACCTAACTCTTGAGCAATCTGAACAAACTCATTTACCAAAGCGATATTTACCTGTCGGAAAGTGTTTTCAAATAACTTGGCGGCTTCTGCCACCTCCGGGGAAGAGACTTCAATAACGCTGTCACAGAAAGTAGAATAAAACTCTTTAGCTTTAGCAACTGCTTCAGGTGTTAATCCACCAATTAAGCGTGGAGTGCTCTTTGTGCCCCACTGTGAATTACCAGGATCCACACGTTCCGGTGAAGCGGCATACAAGTGACTCACAGTAGAAATACGCGCTGCTATCTCTTTGCGCAAAGTACCCGGATAAGAGGTGGATTCATTTACAACCAAAACTGGCTTTTTCACGCAACGCTGAATGAGATCTGCTGCTGCATGGACAAAAGAAAGATCTGGTTGCCTATCTTCAGTTAATGGAGTTGGAACTGCAATCACAATTACATCAGATGTATCTAATTTTGCTGGATCATCTGTTGCTTGAAACATCCCATTCCCAAGAAATTTATTAATTTCATCGTTGGAAATGCCTTCAATATGTGAAATGCCAGAATTTAAGTTACTAACCAGACTAGCATTTATATCAAAACCAATTACTTGATGTCCGGCAGATGCCGCACCCACGGCAATTGTTAAGCCCACGTACCCTTGACCAATTATTGATACGCGCATGCTGAAGGGTACCCTTTTTACTTTTTCAAATCCGGATTATTTGGATCTAAGCGCTTCATCTCTATCATCGCTTTCTTCTTCTCTGAAGGGGTGGATGTGGAAAGTGAGTTAATCAATCTCCAGCCTTCATACGAGTCCGGAAATTTAGCTGTTAGATCCTTTGCTATTTGTAGAGCATCCTTATCAAGTTGGTTTTGGCTAAGGAGAATTGCAATCTCACCCATCCGACTGACTTCCATTGGGAACTTATAAGCGGCATCTGTGATGGTTTGCTGATTGCTGGACTCTAGAGCATTTTTGTAATTTACCGAACCTATAAAAGTTGGTAGCACAAGAAAAATCCCAACCAGAAATAGTCCTATTGACTTCATCAAAATCTCTGCAGAAATTGAACTCTTTTTCACTGCTTTAGGCCCTTGGGGTTCATTCTCATTTTTAGAGTTAAAGGCATATCCAATGATTAGACCACTAATGACCCAACCCCATATCGCTAATCCAAGTTGATTGATGCTTATTATCGACTGGGCCTGATACGCGACCCAAATACCTATAACTGCTGCAACTATCGGATCATATTTTGTTTGGTTTTTAACTATCTTAAATATCGCAGCAAGTGTTAGACAAGTAAATGTTAAATAGCTCGCTAGCAATATAACCCCACCATTTGAGAATATATCGATGTAGACATTGTGTGCTGCATTACTAGTGAATTCTGGGCCCCGCCTTAAAGTTGCTTCAACAGAACGTGCACGGCGATACCACTGGCCATAGCTATCAAAGCCGACACCAAATACGGGGTTCTGAGTCGCCATCTTTAATCCGGCTGCCCAATAGTCGCCACGGTATGTAACAGATTCTTTATAGAGAACTGAAGCCAAAGGGCCAATCTTTAACATTCCAAGAATGGTCATAAGTGTTGCCGGGAACAATAGAGAAAGATATGAGCCTACTAGAATCTTTCGTCCACTGGCCCTCAAATACATAAAACCAGGAATAACCACTCCCGCTGCAACCACAAGAAATCCTTGTTGGGAGTGTGTTTGATAAATAACGAAAAATCCAAGCACAATATATGCAACATAGAGAAAGGTAATCTTAGAAATCTTCTTAGTTCCAAGTCCAAGGGCTATTACAAATGCTACAAACATGCCGACAAGAGATGATTGGAAGTTTGGGTTACCTAAGAATCCAAAAACGCGATTGTATGGGTTAGACCAATCGAAAAAATCAATATTTAGACTTTGAAGGAAGCCGTAAAAAATTGAGAACCCCGCTACAAGAAGAACTAGACGGGGAGTTTTCATTAAATTCTTTGTACTGGCAACTTCATAGGCGGCAAGTAAAAATAAGCTGAGTGCGATGTAGCTTAGAAGTCCTGTATTTCTGCCAGTAACGCCAAATAGTTGCTGGGTATATGGAGCTCCAGAAAAAAAGAAAACCAAGAGTGAAACAGTGATAAAGAGAATTACTGCGACGTAAGTTAGCGGCAATTTCCTTCTGGGCTTCTTAAATAAATTCAGTAGTACAAGCCCTCCGGCAGTTAAACCAATCGGAAGTAATGCCAACATTTTTGGAGCATTGATCGGGTCCATGGCTAGGTTCGGAGCAATTATTAGAGTTACGAAAAAAAGACCGTAGGAAACTAATTTAAAAACAAAGTCAGAAAGCTCGTTTTTTAGCATGTGGCAATAGTACTAATCCATCTACTGAAAAGCCGAAACCCGGCCCCCACCGAAGTGGGAACCGGGTTTCGGTTCTAGATCTTTATCAGATCAAAGGGGGCAGATTATGCCTTTACCTTCTTCTGGATCTTGATTACTAGGTTAGT
>CAITID010000102.1 GCA_903892335.1 uncultured Actinomycetes bacterium | reverse complement strand
GCTTCAGCCCAGTCCCACATGATTAGGGAGCGTCAGGCCAAGTGATTGTCCAAGGAAAACCGCTTTGATTGGTAATCTTATGCAAGGCTTGACAATAAAAAGCCCAAACTTTTTTGTTTATACGCATATCAATTACCAACAAAGCTATTACATATTTTGCAATTGTTGTTCAACAACAGTCAAAATTATTTGAGTTTTCTTTTGCTCAATTTTTTCAGTTTTTAACAATTCAATTAATTTATTTTTGAAATCAGCCAAATCAGGATCATCTGATATACCAATTTGTTCAATTGCTAAAGTGTAATTGTCAATATTGATTTGATACCCAAGTACCTCTTGAGTACGTTGCTCTTTTGCTGATAAAAGAATTTCTTGTTTAGTCATGTTTATGCTCCAATTGAAAATGCTACTCCACCACAATATGATGTGGGTAAAGTTGCGGGGTTACTGTATTTTGTTCCGAATCCTGAACTCCATGGATATGTCGTAACATAAGGGCTTGCGGTAGATGCAACAGCAATTGTATTGCCACTAGGTGCAAATGCCAAACCACGCCCATTCCCCGCAGGGAGTGTGCTTGGATTTGCGTATTTTGTACCAAAGCCACTACTCCACGGATAAGCAACAACACTTGTGGAATTTTCAACAGCTATAGCAATTGCATCACCTGCTGGATTAAATCTAACTTGTTGTCCAACATCAGCAGGTAATATACTAGGATTGGCGTATTTAGAACCAAATCCGCTACTCCATGGATATACAGAAACATATGGTGAAGTAACGTGTGCAATTGCAATCGTATTACCTGCTGGATTAAAAGCTACACCAAGTCCATCCCCTGTTGGTAATGTACTTGGATTGGCATATTTTGACCCAAAACCCGAACTCCACGGATATACAGAAACATTGGGGGATGATGCGTGTGCTAATGCAAGTGCAGTCCCTGCTGGATTAAAAGCCACTCCACCACCTGTGCCAGTTGGTAATGTGCTTGGGTTAGCGTACTTTGTACCAAATCCACTACTCCATGGGTAAACAGAAATATATGGGCTGTTATTGTGAGCAACAGCAATATCGTTTCCAGAAGGAGAAAAAGTTACATCCAATGATGCCCCTGCTGGTAATGTACTTGGATTTGAATATTTTGTACCAAAGCCAGGACTCCAAGGGTAGACTGCAATATATGGACTTGAAGAATCGCTTACATAAGCAATAAAATTTCCTAAAGGAGAAAAAGCAGTTTTAGCCCCATATTGCGGCAAACTTGCAGGGTTAGAATATTTTGTACCAAAACCACTAGCCCATGGATATACAAATAATCCATTTGAATCTGAAAACGCTACTGCAATAGATGCGCTTAAAGTTGACCCAAAAAGTCCAAACCCTAATGCTGAAGCCGCACCTCTTGTAATTGGTAATGGCATTTGAATTCCTTATGCGAATTTTGTTTGTGATGCCAAAACTGTAAATGTTGCAGATGCAGTTTTAATTATTGTGTAAGTATAAACATCAATAGAACTTGCATTTCCAGAAGTGGGGGCAGTACCGCCTTGGTATTTTGGCGTAACAGAATTTCCATCAATGGTCAAAGCGTTATTGTAATAAGCGGGTGATCCTTGAGTAACTAAAAAAGCCACAGTCATTGACTGACCTGTACTCATCAAAGTATTCAATGAAGTACCGCTAGAGGCTCTGAAGTTAACAGTCCAGTTAGCACTTGCGTTACTTGTGTAATACAAAACAGATTGAGTTGTAATGTCATAGTCAATTGTTCCAGTAGCCGCTGTTGCTGATACTGTTACCACTTCTGCCGCATCGTTTAGAACAATGGCTGTAGCTGATGAACTACCTGAGAAAGTCTGGGTGCTAGTAAAAGTGTTGGCCGCGTTGACAACAGGAATATTAGCCGATGCTAAAGATGTAGCACCCGTACCACCAGAAGCAACGGGCAGCGCTGAAGCCAGCGTTACGCCCGAGCTGTTGACCGTGAGCTTAGTAACTCCCGCCGCCTGCAAAGCCAGCTCTCCGGAAGCATCCGCTGTAACGACCGCGCCGCCGGTTACGTTGTCCGCATTGATTGTTGTAGTCATGTGTTACCCCAGTGCGTTAATTTTTGCTGTAAGAGCCTGCAACTCGGCAAGCAATTGTTCTTTTGTTGATGCGGGTGGCGCAGTTGGCGGTACATACGCCGCATCACGGGCTTCCAACTCAGCAATCTCTTCAGGCGTCAGATCAACCCGAACACCGTTAACCATGTTATGTGTGTATTGGCTCATGATGTAATTCCGTAAAGAGAGGCTGTACCAGACGCAATGTTTCCCGTATCAAACAAAATACGAACAGCGGTCTTTGCCGTTGTGTTACCTGTAGACTGCCCATTAACTGATGTTAATGCAAAAAGATTATTGGTGTGGTCAACGTATGAAACAATACCCGCCCCAATTGCTAGTTTGGAATTTGTCATATTGTTTAAAGTAATATTTCCACTTACATAAGAAGTAGAGCGTATACCCATATTCCAAAAGTCTGTCACAATTAACCCAGCAGTTGAACCAGCGTAGTTATATGGAGCACCATTCCCAAGTGATGCAAGACTGTTAGTGTTATATCCAGAAGTAATGTATGTTGGGCCAGCCCCTGTTCCAACTTGCACATAAAAAATTAGACCTCCTGTTGATGGGGCAATACCATCCATAATCAACATATAGTGGTTATAACCACTCAAACCTGTCCAAGAAATAGACGCAGAACTTGATGCAGTTTGCGTGCTAATCAATGTCATTGCCGCAGGACTAGCCGTAACCCAAGTAGGCGCAGATGCACCATTACTTTGCAACAATTGACCAGAACTGCCCGCCGCACTAAACGCAGGTGCACTGGAACCCGCAGAATATAAAACGCCACCAGCCGATCCAGCCGCTGTGTTTGCATACGTTGTCCCGTCGCCGTACGTTACGCCGCCAGCCGTGGGTGTGTTGTTACCTGTGATTACTACTGGCATGATTAAGCTCCTTCTGCGGGTTCGGGTGTATTGCCTTCAGCAACCCACTTTAGATAGGCTTGGTAGTCGCTATTGGCAGGGTCAAATGGGATAGACCAAAGTTTGCCATTCTCATCAGTTCTTTGAACAGAACTTGGCTCTGTATCTCGTGGCGTTTTAAACAATTTGTATTGAGGCATTTTTATAACTCCGCACTTAAAGAATAGCCACCACCAGCGCTTGAGCTTAGTGTCCAGTTATAACCACCAGTTTGAGAGGACGCGACAGTACCAGCAATTCCAATTAACGTGGTCAAAGGGGTGTAGTAGATTGTTCCAAAAGAACTTAAATTTACAGTTGTATTACCCGCTAAACCACCACTCCAAGTCAGCGTTCCGATAATGGACGCTGATGGCGTTGCTCTCATTGGGGTTGAAAGTTGCAAACCTGATTGAATGTTAGTGCCAGCATAAACTTGGCCCATAGTGTTTCCATAAAGGCCAGCAGTTGGAACTGTGTTTTGTTGGTAATATCTTTGGCACATTATCAACTCACGACCATAGTCACGCACATCAAACGATGTTGCTGTTGAGCCTTTTTCTAGTTGAACGCCTGTGATGTACCAAGTTGCACCATTTGTTCCAACTACCGAAACTGCACCTGTAGCAGATTGATAATTAGCAGCAGCCCAAGCACCAGCAGTTCCACTTAGAGTAGAACCAACACCTAAACTAAAAAGAAGTTGGATGCCTATGCCATTATCAGTAAGCCATGTTCCTGATGTATCACCAGCAATCGTAATGCTTATTGTTGTCCAAGTATTTGCTGTTGGAATTGAATAACTAAATGGATATGACCTATTGTCAGCAGAGTTTCTTAAAGCACCGCCAAATGTTCCCGTCAAACTAGAATAAACTCTAAAAGATAAAGTTACAGTTTCGGCACTTGCAGTACCCCAACCTAAATCTGCTACGTTAAAACCTTCAATATTTTGTCTGACTTGATACGCATCTGATGCACCAACTGTTGTTGCAGCTAAAGATGTAATACCTAAATATTTTATAAATCCTGTTGGCGGTGTAACAGCACCTGCATTTTGACCAATTTTAAATTTGCCACTTTGTTGTGATTTAATAAACCACCTATCAAGGTAGTAATCAAAACTAACAGCAGGGTTAACCTCTGCCCCAGAATTCCTCTGGTCAATTACCATTGCACCATTGATGATGCGGTTCTTGAAGCCAAAAGTGTTGGGCAAATTTGCTGAATTGGCAAACGTCACATTCTGTGAAGCATCAATCGTAACGGCTGTTGTTGACCCATTAGTCTGAAGAACCAATGCGCCTGTGGTATCGCCAGTGCTGACTAGCGCCGTGCCTGATGTTGTACCTGCTGAAATCGTACTCATGTTATTTCCTTATAAAACAACCCAGCGCTGGCCGGAAGAAACTGTAACCGCAAAACCGCTAGAAACTGTGATCGGTCCCACTGAAAACCCGTTTGTGCCGGAGGCAATAGTGTAGTTCACACCGATGGTTGTGTTGTTAATAATTATTGCGCCACCCGCGCCTGAGATGCTACCGCCCGAATTAGACCACGCTAGATTTCCGGCTCCGTCAGTAGAAATGACTTGATTCGCTGAACCGTCCGATGTGGGGTACTTCAACCCCGCAGGGTTGTTCATAATACGCTTGACTGTGCCTGATGCGTTCTCAGCGTACAAAGCCATGTCGGTGTCAGCGATGTTGAAACCCAGCTCTCCTGGCAGCAAATTAGCCGCAGAAGGCACAGCCGCCCCCGTCGTCGTGCGATAAAGCTGAATAGGTGTAAAGCCTGATGCCGCCATAGTGTTACCTCAAATTCTCAAGTTTGTACAAAGTTTTCATATGCATACCGGTGAGTTCATCAACGATATTTTCTAAGGCTGGAACACCCTTAGCAACTTTGCTACGGTTTTCATTCAGCCAAATTATATCATCATGAATCAGTTTTGCAACGCTTTTTTCCTGCTCACCGACTTCGCCAATGATTCCGAAAGTACCTTGATACGCCTCAATCAGCTCGTCTAGCTGCTCGATGACGTCTTCGTAGTAATGACCGAGGGCTTTGTGCTCAGCGTAGGATTTTGTTTTCCAGTGCGCGATGTGAGCCGCGTTTCGGGCGTGGAATAGGCGCTCTATTAGTTTCTCAATCATCAGAATGTGCCTCCAGAGATACCACCAACTGCGGTGAATGCGCCTGCACCATCTAAACTTGCTATTTCGGTTGTAGCCCCATACCATTTAAACTTAAATGAGGCGTTATTTTCTGGAACG
>CAITID010000101.1 GCA_903892335.1 uncultured Actinomycetes bacterium | reverse complement strand
GACCAGTGAGACAGTTATGGTTACGAGTGAAACGAGGCTCATAATGCCGCCTCTTCTAAAACCCGTCCAGGCCTCCCTTATGAAAAAATCAAAGTACATTGCTGTATACTCCAAGCTGCCGAGCCTAGATTCTCCGAAAAATTGGAGTTGGATTTAACTGCAATTGTTCCTTCAATCGCAGGTCCGAAGCGACCACAAGATCGAATTGCATTAGTTGATGCCAAATCTGCATATGAGAAAATTTCTCCCTCATATTTCTCTGATAAAACTAGCAAGAGCAAGATTGGTGTAAATGTAAATGGTAAAGCTACCTCTGTAAGT
Organism: uncultured Actinomycetes bacterium; assembly: GCA_903892335.1. GTDB lineage: Bacteria > Actinomycetota > Actinomycetes > Nanopelagicales > Nanopelagicaceae > Nanopelagicus. Next base: position 3,881 of record CAITID010000101.1, on the reverse strand, counting down.
AATGGTGATGTTGTAATCGCCTCAATTACTTCATGCACAAATACCTCAAATCCATCCGTAATGATCGGCGCAGCTCTGCTTGCCAAGAAGGCGGTAGAAAAAGGATTGAGATCAAAGCCATGGGTAAAGACCACATTAGCGCCCGGCTCAAAGGTTGTTACTGGCTACTACGATCGATCTGGACTAACTCCTTACATGGAGAAGTTAGGTTTTAACTTAGTTGGATATGGCTGCGTAACATGTATCGGAAACTCTGGCCCGCTACCAATAGAAATTAGTAAAGCGATTAACGACAATGATTTAGCGGTATCTGCGGTGCTATCTGGAAATCGAAACTTTGAAGGTCGAATCTCACCAGATGTAAAGATGAATTACCTGGCTTCACCACCATTAGTTGTTGCTTATGCTTTAACGGGTTCAATGAATCATGATTTTGAGAGTGAGCCAATTGGTGAGGGAAGTGATGGCAAGCCAGTATTTCTGCGTGATATCTGGCCAACCCAGTTAGAGATTCAATCTGTAATTGATTCAGCTATTTCATCAGAGATGTTTACCAAAGATTACTCATCTGTTTTTGATGGCGATCACAGGTGGAAATCTCTAGCTACACCAACTGGCAAAACATTTGAATGGGATGCTAAATCAACCTATGTGCGAAAGCCGCCGTACTTTGAGAATATGCCAAGAGATCCTAAGCCAGTTACAAACATTACTGGCGCCAGAGTGATGGCTATTTTGGGAGATTCCGTAACTACAGATCACATATCACCAGCTGGAAACATTAAAGCGGATTCACCTGCCGGCAAGTATTTAGCGCAGAATGGTATCGATCGCGCAGATTTTAACTCTTACGGTTCAAGGCGAGGCAATCATGAAGTAATGATTCGCGGTACCTTTGCAAATATTCGTTTAAAAAACTTATTGTTAAATGGTGTTGAAGGTGGTTTTACTAAGAACTTCTTAGCAAATGGGGAACAGGCAACGATCTATGATGCTTCGATGGCTTACCAAGCGGCCGGAATTCCATTGGTAATTTTGGCTGGTAAAGAGTATGGCTCTGGTTCTTCACGTGACTGGGCGGCAAAAGGCACAGCATTGCTTGGAGTACGCGCGGTTATTGCAGAGTCCTTTGAGCGAATCCATCGTTCTAATCTGATTGGCATGGGAGTTTTGCCATTGCAGTTTGTCGATGGTGAAAATGCTAAATCACTTAGAATAACTGGTGATGAAGTATTTGAAATTACCGGCGTTGAAGAATTGAATTCTGGGGCAGCGCCAAAATTTGTCACCGTTTCTACTGGAACGAAAAGCTTTAAGGTTAAATTGCGAATAGACACACCTGGTGAGGCAGATTACTACCGCCACGGTGGGATTATGCAGTACGTACTACGCTCACTTTTAAAGTAAATCGCTAAATCATTAGTACGGGTTTAAACTTGGCTCATGCTTGAATCCATTAAATCACCCGCTGATCTTCAAGGGTTATCCGAAGATCAATTAGCGCTATTGGGTGAGGAGATTCGAGCCTTTTTAATTGAAAAAGTTTCAAAATCTGGCGGACATTTAGGTCCAAATCTTGGAGTTGTTGAATTAACAATTGCAATACATCGCAGCTTTGAATCGCCAAAGGATGTCATTATTTTTGATACCGGACATCAAAGCTACGTCCATAAATTACTTACTGGTCGCTTAAGTGGTTTTGATAAGTTAAGACAGCGCGGTGGTTTAGCGGGTTATCCAAATCGGAGCGAGAGCGAACATGATGTAGTTGAGAACTCTCACGCATCAACTTCTCTATCTTGGAGTGATGGAATTGCAAAGGGATTTAAGTTAACTAATCAAAATGATCGCACGGTAGTTTGCGTAGTCGGAGATGGCTCGTTAACTGGTGGCATGGCATGGGAGGCTTTAAACAACATTGCTTCCAGTACAGATGAAAAATTAGTAATCGTTGTAAATGATAATGAGCGCTCTTACTCACCAACTATTGGCGGTGTTGCCACCTATCTTTCAACACTTCGAACAACTAAAGGGTATGAAAAGTTTTTAGATTGGGGTAAGGGAGTTCTAGAAAAGACTCCAGTAGTTGGCCAACCAATCTATGAAACATTACATGGTATGAAAAAAGGTATTAAAGATATTATCGCTCCGCAAGGAATGTTTGAAGATTTAGGTTTAAAGTACTTTGGTCCAATTGATGGTCATGATATTTTGGCGATGGAGAAGGCGCTTAAGATCGCAAAGGATTTTGGCGGCCCCGTATTAGTTCATGTAATTACTGAAAAGGGCAAAGGACATGCTCCGGCGATTAATGATGAAGCCGAGAAGTTTCATGCCGTCGGCGTTGTTGATCCAGAGACTGGGCAACCATTAAATAAAACTGGTAAATCCTGGACCTCCGTCTTCTCGGATGAGTTGGTAAAGATTGGAAGTGAGCGAAGTGATGTAGTTGCGATCACTGCGGCCATGATGGGACCAACTGGACTAGACAAGTTTGAAAAAAGTTTTCCAGAGCGAACCTTTGATGTTGGAATTGCCGAACAACATGCAACAACATCAGCAGCTGGCATGGCATTTGCTGGCCTACATCCAGTTGTTGCCGTTTACAGCACATTCTTAAATAGAGCCTTTGATCAATTATTACTAGATGTTGCACTACATAAAGCTGGCGTTACCTTTGTATTAGATCGAGCTGGTGTGACTGGTGATGATGGCCCATCACATAATGGAATTTGGGATCTTGCTTTAACTGGAATTGTGCCAACACTTCATGTTGCTGCGCCCCGAGATGGAGCGAGAGTTCGTGAGACATTACGTGAGGCAATAGATATTGCAGATGCACCAACATTGCTTCGCTTTCCAAAGGGAGCGGTAAATGAGGATATTCCAGCTTTTGAGCGACGAGATGGCATAGACGTTTTATATCGCGGCGAAAGCGCTGATATTTTATTGGTCAGTATTGGAGCATTTGCGGCAATGGCAGTTGAAGCAGCAGGTCAGGCTTATCGCGAAGGTGTTGGCGTAACTGTGATTGATCCACGTTGGGTCAAGCCACTACCTAAATCATTAATTACTATGGCACAGCGTTACAAGAGCGTTGTAGTTATTGAAGATGGAATTAAGCATGGCGGCATTGCCAGCACTATAAGTGAATTATTTAGAGATGCCGGATTAAATGTGCCAGTTCATTCAATAGGCGTTCCGTTGGTATTCATCGAACATTCAAAACGTGCTGAAGTGCTGGCAGATCTAGGAATTACTGTTCAAAATATAACTAGATCCTTAGTTAGTTGGAGTGCAAGTGAATTATCAGTTAAGGAAGAGATGCAACTGCCGCAGGATGAAAGCGCGAGCCGCAAACCGCTTCACTAATTCCTTCACGATCTAAGTAAGGCAGAATTCCACCTAGATGCATCGGCCAACCGGAACCAAGCAACATGCAGATATCTATTTCTGCTGCAGTTGCAACAACTCCTTCATCTAGCATCATCTTTGCTTCAGTTGCGATCGCTTTTAATGCTCGCTCACGAACTTGATCCGCTGTTGACGGTGAGTTACCTTTTTCAAGCAACGCTAGCGCCGCTGGATTGATCTGATTTACACCCTTTTCATCCTTGATGTAAAAAGTACGTACGCCCTCTTTTACAAACCGCTCCATAGTTGGTGAAATTTTGTATCTTGGTCCAAGATTTTTATTTAAAGTTTGCGCAACATGAAGTGCCACACCTGGGCCAACTAATCCAAGTAGCTCAAGTGAGGTCATAGGAAAACCAAGTGGCTTCATTGCAGCATCTGCAACCTCATAAGGCGTTCCTTCATCCATGGCATCAGTTACTTCACCCATAAAGCGTGTGAGTAGTCGATTAACAACAAAGGCAGGT
>CAITID010000100.1 GCA_903892335.1 uncultured Actinomycetes bacterium | reverse complement strand
CCAGCAATTAACTCGCCATTATGCTTTAAAAGTGAGTCACGCATAATTGTGAAATCCTTTAGTAACTCAGCGGTATTTTCATAATCTCTGCCCGGCACATGTGGCTGCATACTGCGATGTCTGGCTTGAGTGATCATCAACTTATGTCTGATAGCAGTCGCTTTTAGGCGATACGGCTCTTCAATATTTATGCGGCGAAATCTATCTTCAATTTCAGGCAGTAGCTTTAAATCCTGCTCAACGGATTTGAGTAATTCGGTTGAAACTCCAGCCAACTTTGTCGAAACCGATAGCCCCTGACGCAGTTCATCTAATAAGTGAATGATGGCTCGAGTGAAGTGAGCATTCTGTAACAAGATTGCAGATTTAGTTACATCTGCGGTTATAAATGGATTGCCATCTCGATCACCACCAATCCATGTTCCAAAGGTCAATGGTTTAGCTGTTAGTGGAATTTCTACCCCGACTCGCTTTAGTTCTTTAGCGAATTGATCAAGAATTTCTGGAACTGTAAATTCAAGTAACTCATCTAAGTAATACAGTGAATTAACCGCTTCATCTAATGGTTCAGGCTGACCAAGTCTTAACTCATCAGTTTGCCAGAGCAGATCGATCGTTTCGGCTAATCGAGCATTTTTAACCTTGCTATCTGGTGCATCTAAAAGTTCGGAAATTGTATTTAACTTGCTCAGAACAGAACGGCGGGCTGCTTCAGTTGGATGAGCAGTAAATACTGGCCTAATTGAAAAATTATTTAACCAACTTTGTAATTCAGCTTTTGAGAACTCATTTTTTTCTAAGGCAGAAGAGATATTACTTACCGCCTGGCTGATCCAACTGCCACCTAAATGTTTTTGGTTAGCTAGTAGTTTTACCCGATCTACTTGCTCTGCCACATTTGCTAAGTTGAAATAAATACTAAAAGCTCGAACTAGTGAGACAGTTTTTGATACTGATAAATTACTAAGTGCCTGATCAGGCTTGCCTTCCCGTACTGCTAGACGTACTGACTCAACTAAGTTTAAAAGTTCTGCACCCTCTTGGCGGGCCAATGTTTCACCCAGTAGGTCAGCTAACTTTCTAACATCGTTTCGAAGCGCTGAATTATCAGAGTTCATGGCTTAATCATTACAGGTATCTGCGGTTAGATCTGCCTAATTTATTCAACTAGAATTTCCTACTAGCACCCCCCTTCTTTTAGAAGTGGGGGTAACTGGCGTTTATCGGTCATTCCTAGATTGGGGGTATTTGGTGCTAAATCGAATTAAGGCGCTGGATTCGTCGATCAAGAAATACTTAAGTAGTGAAGAAACTTTAATTGCCCCAGTGGCGATTCACTCACTGTTAGCCGCTGTTGCCGCCGATGAAACAACATTGCTGCTAATTACAACTTCAACGCGTAAAGCTGAGGAGTTAAGTGCTGAATTAAACTCATACCTACCTAGTAATTTAATTTCTAATTTCCCGCCTTGGGAAACCTTGCCGCATGAACGCTTAAGCCCAAAGAGTGACACTGTTACAAATCGATTTAAATCTTTAAACGCACTAAGTACAAAACAAGCCAAAATTGTGGTCACCTCGATTCGGGCGCTGCTGCAACCGATAATTGATAATGATTTAGAATCAACACAGCTTTTACTAAAAGTTGGATCAAATTTGCAGTTGAGTGTATTAATTAAAAATCTGTCAGAGTTTGGATTTACAAGAGTTGATCTAGTTGAACGACGTGGTGAGTTTGCAGTAAGAGGCGGTATTGTCGATCTCTTTCCGGCAGATCATCAGCATCCAATTCGAATAGATTACTTTGATAATGAAATAGATGAGCTCTCATACTTTTCTATCTCAGACCAGCGCACTATTAGCAAAATAGCAGACCTGCGGATATTTCCATGCCGTGAGTTAATTATTGATGATGAAATAAGAAGTAAAGCGGCTCAACTAGGTGAGCGATATCCTCAGATCAAAGAGCTAACGAGCAAAATTGAAGAAGGCATTTACTTTGAAGGAATCGAATCACTTGCTGCCGGCTTGGTTAAAAACTATAAATCTCTACTTGAGTACCTGCCAACGCAGACACAAATTTGGTTAATTGATGAGCCTCGAATTACTTCACGAGCAAAAGATTTATTGCAGACCAATGAGGAGTTTTTAGCTGCAGCTTGGTCTAACGCCGCATGGTCAAGTACCAGTTGGCAGGAGGCAAATAATGAGCAAACTCCACTAGATCTAAGTAGCGAGTTAGATCGCGGCGGTTTTTACACCTTAGATTTTATTGTTAATCAAAGCAAAAAGTTAGGGCTTACGTTGCGGGCTTTAAATCTTTATAAAACTAATCCAGATGAGCTTGAGTTAGCCGGAATTACTGAAATTGCATCCTTTGGAAATAAGTATGAAGCAGCAATTATGCAGATTAAAAAATGGTTTAAGGCAGGTTATCAAATAACTTTCTCCGCTCCTGGAGTTGGAACCCTAAATCGTTTTCACGAATTGTTG
>CAITID010000099.1 GCA_903892335.1 uncultured Actinomycetes bacterium | reverse complement strand
GCGCTATCAAAACCGCCGTGAGATATTAAGAAAAGCCTTAGAAAACTCTGGCTTTACGATTGAACATAGCGAAGCTGGCCTTTACATCTGGTGCACTCGCAATGAGGATTGCTGGCAGAGTGTTGATTGGTTCGCTCAGTTTGGTGTTTTAGTCACACCTGGAATCTTCTACGGTTCTGAAAAATACATTCGTATCGCCTTGACCGCAAGTGATGAAAATATAAAAGCGGTTGCCCAACGGATGAGTGCATGAAAACTTCAGCGATATTACTAGTTGGTGGCAAGGGAACCAGGCTTCAACCCTTAACCAATAAAATGCCAAAGCCAATGTTGCCCGTCGGTGGAGTGCCATTTACTGAGCATCAGATAATTAAGGCAAGGCAGGCGGGGATTGGTGAAATAGTACTTGCCACTTCATATCTTTCTGAAGTCTTTAAGCCCTACTTTGGTGATGGCAGCAACTTCGGTATCAATATCAAGTATGCAGTTGAAGAGGTAGCACTTGGCACAGGCGGTGCCATTAGAAATGCTGCAAATTCACTCTCACCAACTGATCAGGTAGTTATCTTTAATGGTGATGTTTTAAGTGCACATGATTTAACCGCACAAATTAAGTTTCATGAGCAGATGCAGGCAGATGTAACCCTGTATTTAACAAAAGTGGCTGATGCTCGTGCTTATGGCTGCGTTGAACTTTTAGCAGATAATCGAGTGAAATCATTCCTAGAAAAAATGGATAATCCAACAAGTGATTTAATTAATGCTGGGTGCTATATTTTTAAGCGCTCAATCATTGATGAGATTCCAACAGAAAAAGTAGTTTCAGTTGAGCGCGAGTCCTTCCCGCAACTACTTGCAGCCAATAAAAAGGTATTTGGTTTCATTGACCAGTCATACTGGTTAGATATTGGAACACCAGCTGCCTTAGTTACCGCATCTAAGGATTTAATAAGTGGAAAAGTTTTTTCAGCAGCAACTCCTGCACATAGCGGTGACTCTTTAATCTCAGCAGGCGCTACCGTTGCACCAGATTGCACAATTTCAGGTGGCACATTTATTCACCCTAAAGTTGTAGTTGAGAGTGCATCGATAATTTCTGGTTCAATAATTGGTGAGGGCGCACAAATTGGAAGAGAGTGCATAATTACAGATTCATTTATTGCACCAAATACCAAGATTCAGGCCGGAAGTATCGTTTTAAATAATTATTTAGGCTTCTAATTCAGGAATTAAGCGTAACTTCACCCCCCATCAACTTGACTTAAAGTACTTACATGCGTGTAATTCTCCCTATAGCGGTATCCCAGTCATGGGGCCACAGAGATTAAAGGAGCGTTATGTCTAAATCACGCGCAGAGTCAGTTGATCTTGTTATCTCCTCAGATGGCCTTTCCTGGCAAGAGCGAGCACTATGTGCCCAAACTGATCCAGAGGCCTTTTTCCCAGAAAAGGGTGGATCAACCAGAGAAGCTAAGCGAGTCTGTCTTTCTTGTGATGTTCGCTCTGAGTGCCTTGAGTACGCGTTGGCACATGATGAGCGCTTTGGAATTTGGGGCGGCTTATCTGAGCGTGAGCGCCGTAGATTAAAGCGCCGTCCAGCATAAATTTAACCGAAAGTATTTTTTCACTCTCTACAACTTCTCGCCATGTGTGTAGATGCAATACGGTGCTTCTGTGAGTACCGAGTTATCAGATCAACATGTCACCGCGATCATTGTTTCCCATGATGGTGTCACCTGGCTAAGTGAAGTAGTTGCCGCACTTTCCTCTCAAAAATTAAAGCTAGATGAGATCATCGCTGTCGATAATGGATCAATAGATGGCTCACCAAAATTGCTGCGCAACGCTGGTATCAAAGTTATTGAACAAAAACGAGATGCTGGTTTTGGCTCAGCGATAGCAGCCGCAGTTGCATCACTTCCTAAATTTAAAATTGCTGCAGATGGTGAATGTAATGAGTGGCTTTGGATTTTGCATGATGACTGTGCACCGGATCGACGTGCACTAAAGATTTTACTAACCGCCGCACTTGAGCGACCACAAGTTGGAATTGCTGGCCCAAAAATTCTTGGTTGGTATGACCGTAAACATATTTTAGAGGTCGGCGTTAGCATCACCGAGAATGGTTCTAGATGGACTGGACTTGAAGAGCGCGAACATGATCAAGGCCAACATGATGAAACAAAGATTGTTTTGGCGGTAAGTACTGCTGGAATGTTGATTAAGCGCTCGCTATATGAAGAGCTTGGTGGTTTTGATCCCAGCCTTGAATTATTTAGAGATGACATAGATTTTGGCTGGCGCGCTCATATCGCTGGCTACTCTGTAATTTGTGTAGGTGAGGCGATTTTGTACCACGCAGAAGCTGCCGCATCTGAGCGCCGAATTGTTGATGTGCGAGATGCTCTATTACATAGGCCGCTGCTACTAGATCGTCGAAATGCTGCATTTGTTTTACTAGCAAACTCCAGCCGATGGATTTTGCCATGGGTGGCAATTCAGCTTCTCTTCACCGCAATTGGCAGGTCAATTATTTATCTACTAGCAAAATTACCTGGCTATGCAGCGGATGAGATTGCAGCTATTGCATTACTGATATTTAAGCCAGCAGATTTAATTAAATCTAGAAGATATCGCAAAGAGGGTAAGTACCTAAGTGCTCGAGTGATCAAACCATTTATTCCATCACGAAGTGTTAGGTATCGACTCACCTTAGAGCGGATTTCATCATCGGTATTTAATGCATTCAAATTTGGAAAAAATCAAGACGAATCTATTGTCTCTAAGAGTTACTCTGATATTGGCGTAATTGATGAAAGTTTTGATGAACTACAAATTTTGCCAACTAAGAGTTTTACAAAATTAAGATCATTATTAAAACTTCCAATGCTCTTCGGATTTCTAATAACAATCGGTATCTCAATCTTTTACTCTCGAAATAGGTTTGGCTCAATTGCCGGTGGTGCTTTAGCGATTGCCCCTGATTCTGCGATGGATTTAATTCGACGATATGTAGATTCATGGCACTTAGTAGGACTTGGAAGCTCTGCTGCTGTGCCAACTTGGCTGCCACTTATTGCAATTGGTTCTGCAATTACCCTAGGTAACCCTCAAACCTTTTTAACCCTAACCTTTTTCTTGACTCCAACCATTTGCTTCTTAATTTTCTATCGGACCGCAACTAGATTTAAGTTAGGTAAATACTCATCATTTTTTGCTGCCCTACTTTATGCATTTTCACCGGTAGTACTAACCTCAATAAATCAGGGGCGAATCGGCACAATAGCAATTGCCTTTATTTTGCCAATTCTCTTTACTTTGTTTATAAAAGATAAATCAATTGCCCAGTTTTCAACTCGCAGATTAGCCATGATCGCACTTGTAGCCGGAGTTGCTGTCGCCTTTTCGCCACTGTTTGCGATCACCTGGATCCTGCTGCAGATAGGTTTTATC
>CAITID010000098.1 GCA_903892335.1 uncultured Actinomycetes bacterium | reverse complement strand
TGATTTATTTGATCACAATATTTGGGTTATTTGCTCAGATGGTGATTTACAAGAAGGCGTAAGCGCTGAAGCATCATCCCTTGCGGGCTTGCAACAACTTGGGAATTTAAAGGTTATTTATGATGATAATCGGATCTCAATCGAAGGTGATACGCACGTTGCTTTTAATGAAGACGTATCAGCTCGCTACCGCTCTTATGACTGGCTAGTACTTGAAGTTAATTCACTGGCAAATGGTGATGTTGATCGAATTGGATTAGAAAAGGCAATGTTAGAAGCAGTTGCTGAAAGAAATAAACCAGTCTTAATTAGATTACATTCAGTAATAGCCTGGCCAGCACCAAATGCTAAAGGAACTGCCGAATCCCACGGATCAGCATTAGGAGCAGATGAGGTAATTGCGACAAAGAAAATTTTGGGATTAAATCCTGATGAATCTTTTGTAGTAACCAAAGAAGTTCTCTCTCACACCAGACTGGTTCAAGAGCGTGGTGAAAACTTGTATTCGCAGTGGCAAATTAAATTTAAGAAATGGCAACAAGATAATCCTAAAGAGAGTGAACTCCTTGATCGATTAGAAAAACAGAAATTACCAAAAGATTGGGCTAAGAATCTTCCAACTTTTACTACTGAAAAAGATATCGCAACAAGGGCAGCATCTGGAAAAGTGATTCAAGAGATAGCAAAGGTCCTTCCTGAATTTTGGGGTGGATCCGCAGATCTTGCTGGCAGCAATAACACTTCAATCGATGGCGCTAAATCCTTTTTGCCAAGCACATCTACTATGAAAAATGCTGATCCTTATGGTCGCATTATTCACTTTGGAATACGTGAGCACGCAATGGGTGCCATTCTTAATGGAATAGCTCTTCACGGTATAGCAAAGCCTTACGCCGGAACTTTCTTGGTCTTTAGTGACTACATGCGCGGTGCTGTTCGACTATCGGCGTTAATGAATCTGCCAGTTACATATGTTTGGAGTCATGACTCGATCGGTTTAGGTGAAGATGGTCCAACTCACCAACCAGTTGAACATTTAGCTGCCCTTCGAGCAATTCCTAATTTGGCAATCATTCGTCCAGCAGATGCCAATGAAGTAACGATTTCTTGGCGTGAAATTATTTCAAGATCCGCTCCAGTTGGCCTAGCTCTATCGCGGCAGAATTTGCCAGTTATTGATCGCACTAAATTCGCATCAGCAGAAGGAGTTGCAAAAGGTGCTTACGTTCTACTTGATACCTCACCGGACTTTAATCTAATTCTAATAGCCACTGGTTCAGAGGTATCACTTGCAATCAAAGCTCAAGAAGAATTATTAAAGGGCGGCATTCATTCAAGAGTAGTTAGCGCACCTTGCCTTGAATGGTTTGCCGATCAAGATGAAAAGTATCAAAACCAGGTATTGCCAAAAAATATTAAAGCAAGAGTAAGCATCGAGGCAGGCATAGCAATGCCGTGGCAAAGATTAATTGGTGATAACGGAGTTGCAGTTTCCATAGAAAATTTTGGCGCCTCAGCTGATGCCAAAACCTTGTTTGCTCACTACGGCTTCACTGTTGAAAATGTAGTAGCCGCTGCACATGCTTCGCTGGCGAAAAATAAATGAGTGATTGCCTAAAACAGATCTCCAGCGCTGGGGTATCAATTTGGCTAGATGATCTATCTAGGGCCAGACTGGCCGATGCTTCGCTGAAAAAACTTATCGATCAAGATAGCGTGGTTGGAGTTACCACCAATCCAAGTATTTTTAATAACGCCATTTCAAATTCAGATTTATATGCATCAGATATAAAATCCATGGCGCATCTGAGCATCGATGAAATCATCACCGAGTTAACTTGTAGTGATGTATCAAGGGCCTGTGATTTGTTTAATGAGGTATTCATCAAAAGCAATCAAATTGATGGCCGGATATCAATTGAAGTAGATCCAAGATTTGCCAGAGACACACAATCAACGATTAAACAAGGCAAATCTCTGTGGCAGAAAATAAATAAGGCTAATCTGCTCATTAAGGTGCCGGCAACTGATCAAGGCTTACCCGCTATTACCGCTTTAATCGGTGCTGGAATCAGCGTTAATGTAACTCTGATTTTCTCTCTAGATAGATATAGACAAGTTTTAGATGCCTACACAGCCGGAATAGAGCTAGCTGCTACAAACAACAAAGCGCTGCAAAACATTTTCTCAGTTGCCTCATTTTTCATTAGTCGCATAGATTCTGAAGTTGATAAGTTATTGGCGCCAGATTCGTACCTTCGAGGAAAAGCTGCCATCGCAAATGCAGTGTTGGCCTACCAATACTTTGAAGAATTCTCGCGCTCAGCCAGGTGGCAAAAACTTCAAGAGCTCGGCGCAAATCTACAGCGCCCACTCTGGGCTTCTACTGGCGTAAAAGATCCGGCATATGATCCAACACGGTATGTAATGCAACTTGTTGCAAAGAATTGCGTAAATACGATGCCAGAGGCAACACTTAATGAGGTTAAAAATAATGGAATCTTTTTAAAGGATTCAATCACAAGTAATTATCAATCAGCAAAACTTACTTTAGCTCAACTTGCTAACACCCAGATTGATCTTGATCAGATAACTAAATTCTTAGAAGTCGATGGAGTAAGCAAATTCGAGAAAGCTTGGCTTGAATTAATCGAATCAGTCAAACTAACCGCAGGCAAATAAATGAAATTATCTGGCAAACTAGCCAATCCAACCACTACACCGTTATCTGAAAAACTCTTTGATGTTTGCGCTAAATTAGCGAAAAAGGATCCAACCCTTTGGGGTGAGAAAGCAACCGCTGAAGCACGCATACGTTTAAACTGGATAGATCTGCCAACCACTTCAAGGCAATTACTACCTGAGTTAGACGCATTAAGTGCTTGGGCAAGATCAAATTCATTATCTGAAGTGGTTCTGTGTGGGATGGGCGGTTCATCATTAGCACCTGAAGTAATTGCAGCAACCTATTCAAAAAAAATAACCATTCTCGACTCAACTGATCCAAAGCAAGTACTAAATGCAACCCCCAGTGATTTATCGAAATCGATAATTGTTATTGCATCTAAATCTGGCACCACAATAGAAACACGATCCCAAATGGCCTATTTTGAAGATCTACTTTCTAAGTCAAACATTAAAGCAAGCAATCATTTCGTGATAATCACAGATCCAACCTCAGCATTGGACATAGAGGCTCGATCTAAGGGTTATCGGGTAATCAATGCAGATCCAAATGTGGGTGGGCGCTTTAGTGCTCTAACCGCCTATGGATTAGTTCCTGCTGCGTTAATTGGCGTTGATGTAAGTGAGTTATTAGATGATGCTCATAGCGCAGCAATTAAATTCATTGAGAAAAATTCTTTTCCGGTAGTTATCGCTAGTGCATTGTTTAATGCAACCGAGCAGTTCATCACTTTTCATGAATCAAACTCCCCCGTTCCTGGGTTATCCGATTGGATTGAGCAGTTAATTGCCGAATCAACTGGAAAAGAACTCAAAGGTCGGCTTCCGGTAATCAATCAGGACATATCACAGGCTAATTTCGGCTTAACGGTTGGCTTTGGTCCTGGAGATTTTGATTTAATCGTTGAAGCTCCATTAGGTGCCCAATTTATTTTGTGGGAGTGGGTGACCGCACTCCTTTGTTATCTGTTGGAGGTTGATCCATTTAATCAACCAAATGTGACCGAAGCCAAGGAACAAAGTAATAAAGTGCTCGCGAAAGGTGATTTCACTTTCCCACAAGGTATTAAAGTTTTTGAAAATGAGATCTACCAGCTCTATTCAAATCGAAAGATTGCATCAATCAAGGAATTCTTGCAATTGCCAGTAAGTTATTTCGCCATCATGGCCTATTTAACTAGAGGTGAAGATAATCTGGTTATAGATTTGAAAGATCAAATTTCCAGTAAGTTCCATCGAGCCACAACTTTTGGTTGGGCTCCAAGATTTTTACACTCAACTGGGCAGTTCCATAAAGGCGGTCCTGCAAATGGTGGTTTTATCCAAATTACTTGCGAGCCTACAGAAGAATTACCGATCGCAGGAATGAGCATCTCATTTAAGCAATTAATTGTTGCTCAAGCCCTCGGTGATAGCGCAGCGCTGCAAGGTAGAGATCTACCATTTCTGCAGATACATTTAAAAGAGAAAAAAAGCGGAATTGCTAATCTAATAAACGAGATTGCGAAAGCTTAATCTTCACCCTGCATTTTCTTAATCGCATTATCTAGAATCTTTGTCGCCTCAGCTTCGGTACGACGCTCTTTTACATACGCTAAGTGAGTTTTGTAAGGCTCATTTTTTACCGGTGAAGGTGGCTTATTTTTATCTCTACCTGCTGGGTAACCACAACGTGGGCAATCCCATTCAGCTGGTATTTCTACTGTGCCATCTTCAGCAAAAGAAGGTTTAGTTTCATGACCATTTGCACACCAATACGAAACTCTAAAACGAGCAATTGCTTCTCCGCGCTCTGCTTCACCCATTGGACCTGCGCCAACACGCGAGCCTCTAATTGCGCTTCCACCGGCCATGATTCCTCCTTGTTAATTACTGCAGAACGATAAAAACTATTTAAGTATCAAACTCAAAGCTATTGCAGAAGCCAACCAGATACCGCCAACTACGATAGTGATGCGATCTAAATTCTTTTCTACCACTGAGGAGCCGCCATATGTGGAAGAAATTCCACCACCAAAT
>CAITID010000097.1 GCA_903892335.1 uncultured Actinomycetes bacterium | reverse complement strand
TTCTGGCTAACTCAAAGCCATCTAATGTTTGGGAGATTGCAATTAAGCGTTCCATGCTCTGTGTTTGTTCTGCTGCTGCAGTAACTAATAAACAAAGTCCTGGCACACTACCGCGGCCAACTCGACCACGTAGTTGATGTAATTGAGATACGCCAAAGCGCTCTGCATCCATAATCACCATCATTGAAGCATTTGGCACATCAACTCCAACTTCAATTACCGTCGTTGCAACTAGAACATCGATGGCACCGCTTGAAAATGCTGCCATTGTTTGATCCTTCTCTTCACTACTTTGCCGCCCATGTAACATCGCAATCTTTAAACCCTTTAATGCACCGCTAGCCAGTTCAGGTGCTAACTCTTCAACAGCGCTCATATTTTGATTATCTAAAAACTCTTCACCTAAGAGTTGTGCGGCGCGAATTTCGCGCTCACTCAACTTCTTATCTGGATTAATAATGCGCGGTGCAACAACATAAACCTGGTGTCCTTTTCCTACCTCCTCGCGAACTCGCTGCCAAGCCCGTTCTAAGTAATGAGGTTTTTCTAACACTGGAATTAAATGAGTTTGAATCGGAGTTCGCCCACCAGGCAGCTCTCGCAGGGTTGAGATATCTAAATCACCAAAGACTGTCATTGCCACAGTTCTTGGAATTGGCGTTGCAGTCATAACTAAAAGATGTGGTGGCTGCTTAGCCTTCATGCGAAGTGCATCACGCTGCTCAACACCAAACCGATGTTGTTCATCAACTACGACCAAACCTAGATCTGAAAATGCAACGCCATCAGAAATAAGTGCGTGTGTGCCAATCACAATTCCAGTTGTGCCACTGGCTAGCTTTGCATGCACCTCTCGTTTTGCAGCTGCGCTCATAGATCCAGTTAACAACTCCACTGAGGTTGTGATCTCACCTGCCTGCAAAGTTCCAGAATCAGCTAACTCACCTAGTAATTTCTTTATAGTTCTAAAATGTTGTTGCGCTAAAACCTCAGTTGGCGCCAACAACGCGGCCTGCCCACCAGAATCAACCACCGATAACATGGCGCGCAAGGCAACAACAGTTTTACCTGATCCCACCTCACCTTGTAGTAATCGATGCATTGGATACTTATTTGAAAGATCTTTTTCAATCTCTGTATTTACTAATTCCTGACCGGCTGTGTATTTAAAGGGTAATTTCTCCTCAAAGGCTTTTACTAAAACTGGGGTGTTGGGTGTGCGATTTTTGGTGCTTATTTTTATTATTTCAGCGCGGCGCTGTCCTAGTAACAACTGCAGTAATAACGCTTCATCAAAGGTTAAGCGCGCTCTGGCTTGTTCTGCATTGATTAACTCTTTTGGTTGATGGATATCAATAAATGCCTGTTTTAAGGTCGGATACTTGTATTTGGTAATTAACTCATTTGGTAAGTAATCGGCTATTTCATCCAATGAATCGGTAACTAACTTCATGCATTGCATAACTTTCCAGGAAGGCAGCTTTGCCGTTGCTGGGTAGAC
>CAITID010000096.1 GCA_903892335.1 uncultured Actinomycetes bacterium | reverse complement strand
TTGGCAAGTGGTTGGCTTAAAGCAAGATTGGCAACCACCCAAGAGGCAAAAAAACTAGATCTCCCAACAAAATCACCTTTACTTGTGGAGACTAGGGTTATTGAAGATCAGTCAGGAAATCAAATTGAATATACCGAAACCGCCTATGCGGCAAACCGTTATGTGGTCGATATTAAACTTAATTGTGCACCAGCAGTAATTGCGCCATTTAATGCCGCGCCTATTGATCCTGCATAAAATCCTAAAGTTGCTGGCACAACATTAATTGCACTCTTTGGAAATAAATTCGCACGTTTGAGCATTTCAGCTCTAATTTCATTTAATAAAATATCACCAGATTGTGCAACTCCACCTCCAATTACTATGGTGTCAGGTGCTAGAACAGCCATGATATTTGTTAGTGCAATTGCAATCCAAAATCCAACTTCTTTGAAAGCTGCTAGCGCCTTTGCATCACCAGCGACCGCATTTTTATAAGCCTCCTCAGCAGTTTTGGTTCCGGCCAACTTTGCGATTGCCGCTGAATTAGTCAGTGGTTCTGCGCAACCTTGAGTTCCACAGCCACACATTGGACCATCAGCTTTAACGATTTGATGGGCAATTTCACCAGCGCCGCGAGTCGCACCCATATGAATTTTTCCATCAATTACTACCCCGCCACCAACACCGGTTCCAATCACATAACAAGCAACAGTTTTCTTACCAAGGGCTGCTCCCATAATTGCTTCTGCCAATGTAAATGCCCGGGCATCATTGATCATCGCAGTTGGTAAATTGGTAGCTTTCCTAATTGGCTCTAATGCTTGAAATCCCTTCCAAGGTCCAGGTAGGTTTGGAAACAATTCGATGGTGCCATCAGCATTAAAAACACCAGGTACTGCAACTCCAACCGCTGCTAAATCTGGAAATTGCTTTTGATTTTCCCTAGCTAAGTTCGCTAGCCGGTCCACCACATGTTGCGGACCATGTTGGGCTTCAGAGGCAACATCCTGCTCTTTAATAATCTGCCACTTATCCGCAATTTTCTCAATGACAGCTATCTTGATGTTCGTGCCACCAAGATCTAATCCTAGGAATTTAGTCACGGCCGAATTTTGCCACGAATTCATCTAGCATGGCACCAGTTGCTGATGCACCACTTCGCGTAACACCCGCATCCATATATTCAAGAAGTGAATCTAAAGTTCTGACACCACCTGCGCTCTTAACCTTAATTGTTGGGCTCACGCTATCTTTCATTAACTTTATGTCAGCCAAGGTTGCACCAGTTGGCGCATAACCAGTTGAGGTTTTAACATAATGAGCACCGGCGCTTTCACTTGCCTTGCATCCTGCGACTTTTTCAGCATCGGTTAAATAAGCATTCTCCAAAATTACTTTAACGGTATGTCCGGCAGCAGCCTTTACAACGGCTGCAATATCTGATTGAACTTCAGCGGTCTTTCCAGATTTTAGCAAGCCAATATTTAGCACCATATCTATCTCAGTCGCACCATCTTTTACCGCTTGCTCTGTTTCAAAAACTTTGGTTGAAGTTGTGGCTGAACCGTGAGGAAAACCGACGACCGTTCCTACTAAGACATCAGTACCTTTTAGCAAATCAACACAAAACACAACATCCGCCGGTTTGCAACAAACTGATGCAACATCATATTTCTTGGCAATTGCACAGCCCTCTTTTACCTCATCGCGAGTCATCTCTGGTTTGAGCAATGAATGATCAATAGTTTTAGCAACCTGCTGATATGTGTATTTTGGATGTGCCATTTATTTCTCCTCTATTTCCTATATTCCCGAGATAGTGGACCAACCACCATCGATTTCTAATACCTGACCAGTTACTGCTTTGTTTTCGATCAAGTAAACATATCCGGCAACAACTTGCTCAACTGGAAGTTGATTTGGCGCTAGTGGTTGTTTGCGTTTGGTGAACTCTGATATTTCTAGATTGTCAGCGGCTCGTTTTGCCATTGGTGTTGCGACCAAGCTGGGGGCGACAGCGTTTACTCTAATTTTATTCACCAAATAAGTTGATGAGAGATTTGCAACCATTGCATTTATCGCACCCTTTGCCACCGCATAAGCACTTGTTTGAAAATGCACTGGCGATGGT
>CAITID010000095.1 GCA_903892335.1 uncultured Actinomycetes bacterium | reverse complement strand
TAATTAACCCCTTATTAGATAAGCAGTTATTATTCGCAAATGAGCAAAACATTCACCGCCCAAAATCCAGCTAGTGGTCAATCATTTGGCCCAGAAATAACTGAGTGGGATCAAACTCAAACTAATAATGCAATCAAGGCAGCAGATGCCGTTAAATCAAAACTTGCCCAAACTGATCCAACAAAACGCGCTGCATTGTTAAATGCAATTGCAGATTCAATTGAGGCACAAAAAGATAAATTAGCTGAGACCGCTCATCAAGAAACCGCACTACCAATGCCAAGACTTACTGGTGAGGTAATGCGAACTGTTATTCAAATTCGATCCTTTGCAGCCCTAGTTAAAAAAGGTGGCCACCTGCTTCCGGTAATTGATTTAGCTGATGCCAATTTTCAACCAGTAGCCCGGCCAGATCTTCGCAAAACCCAGCAGCCATTAGGTGTAGTTGCTGTTTTTGCTGCAAGTAATTTTCCATTAGCTTTTTCAGTTGCTGGCGGTGATACCGCATCCGCACTAGCTGCTGGCTGCCCAGTTGTTGTTAAAGCACATCCATCTCATCCAAATACTTCGCAATTAGTTTATGAAGCAGTAGTTAGCGCAATCGTTGCGCAGGGTTTACCAAAGGAATTATTTGCCATTGTGCAGGGCGCAAATCCTGAAATAACTCACTGGCTAGCAAAGGCGCCAGAAGTTACAGCAATTGGCTTTACTGGATCTGGTTTAGTTGGAAAGTTACTAATTAAGTTAGCGGCAGAGCGAGAGGTACCAATTCCTGTTTATGCTGAAATGGGATCCCTTAATCCAGTATTCTTCACACCAACCGCACTTGCAGAGAAGGCAGATGATCTAGCAAAAGCTGCGATGGATTCAGCCTTACTTGGCAGTGGACAATTTTGCACAAAGCCAGGAATCATTATTGTGCCAGCCGATAGCAACGGCGATAAATTTATTACACAAGTAAAAGAGTATGTGGCCGCGCAAAAGGTTGGACCACTATTAAATAAAGGTATCGCAACTAGATTTACCGATAGCACTGGCAAATTAGCGAAATCTGCTGGCTTAACTGTTATCTCTGGTACAAATAATTCTGATGGCTTTGGTGTAACACCAACCATCTTTGTAGTTGATTGGGCAGATGTTAAGAATCATCATGACCTGCTAGAAGAACACTTTGGTCCAACCTCAGTAATTATTAGAGCTCCTTTTGATCAATTCTTAACTGTGGCAAAAGCCATGGAGGGTCAACTAACAGCTGCCTTGCATGCTGGTGCAACTGAGAATGTAAGTGAGTTAGTAAATCAATTAACGCAATTAGCTGGTCGAGTTATCTGGAATGGATTCCCAACTGCAGTCTCTGTTACTGCTGCGCAAAATCATGGTGGCCAATGGCCGGCATCTTCAACACACACAACCTCTGTTGGTTTAGATGCGATTTATCGCTTTGTGAGACCAGTTGTTTATCAAAACTTTCCAGATAATCAATTGCCAGCTCAACTACAAAATGCCAATACCTACGGAATTGAGCGAGTAATTAATGGAGAGCGCAGTACAAAAAGTATCTAGTTAATTACTTGTAATTAACTACCTTGTTTGTGATTGTGCCGATTCCTTCAATAGTTGTAACGATATTTTCGCCGCCCTTTAGGAACTTCTCTGGCTTAAAGCCCATTCCAACACCCTCAGGGGTTCCGGTATTGATCACATCACCAGCTTTTAACTCCATAAATTGAGTGATATACCAAATACAGTGATTGATGCCAAAGATTAAATCATTGGTATTTGAATTTTGGCGAACCTCACCATCGATTGTGCAGGATAGATTTAAATTACTTGGATCAAAGCCATTTGCTTTTAGTTCATCACCGGTAATAATCCAAGGACCCATTGGATTAAATGATGGGAATGATTTTCCCTTTACCCATTGACCACTGCGCTCCACCTGCCAGTGGCGTTCTGAAACATCTTGTGAGACTGTGTAACCTAAGATGTAATCAGATACTTCCTCTGGAGATTTTAAGTACAAAGCATTTTTCTTAATTACAACACATAACTCAACTTCATAATCAGTTTTTAGTGAATTAGGTGGAACAACAATCTCATCGTTACCACCAATAACAGTATCTGGTGCCTTCATAAAAATTACTGGCTCAGCAGGGGCTGCCATGCCAGTTTCTTTGGCATGCTTTGCATAATTTAGGCCAACACAAATAACCTTTGTGGGGCGCGCAACGGGGGAGCCTAATCTGTAATCTGAGATTTTAACTTTAGGGCGATTGGTTAGGTCAGCTTTTGCGACCTTATCTAATGCGCCATTTTCTAGTTCAGTGCGATTCCAATCACTGATTAGATCATCAACAAAGACTGCCTCGGTATCACTTACGACAACCGCTGGCTTCTCATTGTTTAGTGTGCCTAATCGTGCGATCTTCATTTGAACTCCTTGTGTGTCTCAGTAATTGGCCAGATTTAGATTACCTGGTCCGATTCAACTAGAATATGAAAACCTTAACACAACCCGCGGGAGCATATCTTGAGCGAAGAAAAATTTGATCGCCGTAGTCAATATTGGTTTGGTTTAAAGGATAAAGGTGGTTATATCCACCGCGAGCGCCTACGTAATCAAGGTTATGCACCAGATGTTTTTGATGGTCGCCCAGTAATTGGTATTGCTAATACTTGGTCAGAGTTAAATCCTTGCAACGGCTCGCTAAATGATGTTGCAGAAGCTGTTAAGCGCGGAGTTTGGGAAGCTGGTGGTTTTCCACTCGAGTTTCCAGCGATGTCTTTAAGTGAATCACTACAACGACCAACCACAATGCTTTATCGCAACATGCTTGCGATGGAGGTTGAAGAGTTAATCCGTTCTCACCCATTAGATGGTGTTGTTCTTCTTGGTAACTGCGATAAGACACCTCCCGGATTGTTAATGGGAGCTGCAAGTGTTGATCTGCCAGCAATCATGATCACAGGTGGGCCAATGCTTAATGGTCGCTACCACGGTGAAGCAGTAGGTTCTGGAACTTTAGTTTGGAAGTACAGCGAGCAAGTTCGCAGTGGAAAAATTACCTTTGAAGAGTTTATGGCGATGGAGTCTTGCTCAGCACGTAGCCAAGGATCATGTAACACAATGGGAACAGCATCAACTATGGCTTGTGTTATGGAAGCACTTGGAATGCAATTGCCTGGAGCTGCTGCAATTCCAGCGGTTGATTCACGCAAGTTTGCACTCGCTCACCTTTCAGGCCGTCGAATTGTTGAAATGGTGGAAGCCGACCTTCGCCCATCAAAGGTGTTAAACCGTAAATCATTTGAAAATGCGATCAAGGTTTTGGCCGCAATTGGTGGTTCAACAAATGCAGTTGTTCACTTGCTGGCAATCGCTGGCCGCGTAGGTGTGCCACTTGATTTAGAAGATTTCGACAAATTAGCACGTGATGTTCCGGTAATTTCTAACATGATGCCATCTGGTAAATTCTTAATGGAGGATTTCTTTGATGCAGGTGGCGTGCCAACTGTTATGCAGGAGATATCAAAGTTAATTCACACAGATCACATCACCGTAACCGGTAAAACTGTTAAGGAAAATATTGAGGGTGCAGAAAATTGGAATAAAGAGGTTATTACCCCAGTGGCTAAGCCATTCCAAGCAGCAGGTGCTGGTATTGCAGTAGTTCGTGGCTCACTTGCTCCAAATGGTGCAATCATCAAAGTTTCAGCAGCATCACCCCATCTACTAACTCATAAAGGTAAAGCACTTGTCTTTGATGAGATTGAAGATTACTTAAAGGTTGCCGATGATGCTGATCTTCCTGTTACCCCAGATACCATTTTGGTTTTGCGAAACTCTGGCCCAAAGGGTTATCCAGGATTTCCAGAGGTAGGCAATCTGCCAATGCCAAAGAAGATGTTGGAACAAGGTGTTACAGATATGGTTCGAATCTCTGATGCTCGAATGAGTGGAACTGCATACGGAACAGTTGTGCTTCACGTATCTCCTGAATCAACTGCTGGTGGACCACTTGCATTTGTGCAAAATGGGGATGAGATTGAATTAGATGTACCAAATCGTAAATTAAATTTACTTGTTTCAGAAGATGAGCTAGCAAAGCGCAAAGCTGCATGGGTTGCACCGGAGCCTAAGGCAAAGCGCGGCTGGAGCAAGATGTATATCGAGCATGTGCAACAAGCACACCTTGGCGCAGATCTTGATTTCTTAGTTGGTAGCAGTGGTGATTACGTACCGCGTCACTCGCACTAACTGTTTAATTCAAGTTAATTAAAGGGATTTGCGAAGGTACTTTCCTCGGTTGCTTCAAGCTCTAACAATCTATTCCACTTTGAAGTTCGCTCTGAGCCATGGGTTGAACCAACCTTTATCTGACCCGCGCGCCAACCTGTAGCAAGATCGGCTAGCCATGAATCCTCAGTTTCACCAGAACGTGCTGAAACCACTGTATTAAAATTATTAGCACGTGCTTGTTTTAATACATTTAAAGTCGATGTCACTAAACCATTTTGATTAGCCTTAATCAAGATGGCATTGGCACT
>CAITID010000094.1 GCA_903892335.1 uncultured Actinomycetes bacterium | reverse complement strand
TATGTTGCAAATGAAGTTGGCGTGCCAGCGACCTTCATTAAGAGGGCCAATGAAGTGAACTTAGCAATGCCAGCATATATTGTGAAAAGAGTGATTGCTGGTGCTGGTGGATCTGTTAAAGGTAAATCAGTAGTTGTGATTGGTGTTTCCTACAAGGCAAACGTTGCAGACACCAGAGAAACACCTTCTGCATCAATTATTGATCTACTGCGCGCGGCTGGAGCAACTGTTACCTGGCATGACCCACTTGTGCGCACCTGGCGCGGTGAAAACAGCGTTGATTTAGGTGCAAATGATGTGGCAATAGTTGTCACCAAGCATGATGAGGTTTCAGTGGCCGATCTCACGAAATCTTCTTACATCTTTGACTGTACAGGCTCAATACCTGGGGCTGACGGGATCTAAATCCCCGCAATATCTTTAATTATTGCTTCTAGATTCTTTGTTGGTGCCCACCCGATTGAATGCTTAATCTTGGAAATATCAGGCACCCGACGTTGGATATCTTCAAAGCCTGCAGGATACGCGTCAGAGTATGAAGTGTAAGTAATTAAGGATTGTGACTCGGTCGTGGCAATTACTTTCTCAGCTAGTGCCTTGATACTTACCTCGCCACTGCCACCTACATTAAAGACTTCACCGATTATGGCATCTGTGGCCGCAATGGTTGCAATTGCGGTCACCGCATCATTAACATGGCAAAAGACGCGTGATTGCGTGCCATCACCATAAATTGTTAGCGCCTCATTCTTTAGGGCAGCTTGGACGAAGCGTGGAACAACCATTCCATAGCGCCCAGTTTGACGAGGTCCAACGGTGTTAAACAGGCGCACAGTTGTCACAGGTAGTTTGCTTTGGGTATGCAAGGCAGTTGCCATCGCCTCTTCTATTGCTTTTGCATCACTGTATGTCCAGCGAATCTTTTGTGGTGCACCAACTACACGATCATCACCCTCACTTAATGGCTGCTTTGGATTTTTTCCATAGATCTCTGATGTGCTAGCAATGATGATGCGCTTATTGAACTTAGCTGCTGCGTTTAAAACAACCTCACTACCAGTGATGTTGGTGGACATAGATTCAAGAGGTGATTCAAGGATTGTGTTAACGCCAAGGGCGGCAGCCATATGTAGGACTAAGTCAGCCTCTTTAGTGAGTTTTTCAACAAGGTCAACGTTTCTGATATCGCCATCTTGGGTTGTGATTTTGCCTGATAGATGAGCAATATTCTCTTTAGATCCTGTTGAGAAATTATCCAGAATAGTTACGTGATCACCTTTGGCCACGTAGAGGTCAGCTAAATGTGAGCCAATAAAGCCGGCTCCACCAGTGATGAGTACGCGCATGGGTAAAGCCTAATTCACAATCGATTGATAGAGGCTCACGTGAGCGTTGACCATCTGATCAATAGAAAAGAGCGCCCTGGCACGCGATGTCGCAAGTGCGCTCATCTGTGTGCGCTTTTGGGTATCAAGGATTAAAGAGTTAAGTGCTGCTGCAATTGAGCCTGTATTCTTATTAGTCACTAACCCTGTTTCATGGTTTGCAATAACTTCAGATACCCCACCCACATCAGTTGCCACCACTGGCTTGCCTGCAAATTGAGCCTCAATTAAAGCAATAGGCATTCCTTCGTTTTCACTAGTGGAAAGGATGAGATCAGATACTCCAAAGAGATCTTCTGCTTTTGCCCAACCAATGACACTCACGTTACTTGGAGCAGCCTCTTTTACCTCATCCAGTAAATCTCCACCGCCGGCCACCACAAAGTGGGCTGAAGGAATTGCGCGCGCCACTTCGAGGGCACGCATTGGATTCTTTACTCCCGTAACGCGGGCAATCCATCCGATTATCGGGCGGCCGTCATCAGTAATGCCTAGGTTTTTCAGGGCATCTGTTCGCGGGGTAATGCTTAACTCTTTAACCCCTGGTGCAATGCTTATGTATTGTGCTTTTTCTCCAACATTTAACTCAACTAATTCATCTGCCACGCGTTGGCCCACGGTGACTAGCTTGCTGGTTTTCTTAGCAAGCCTTTTTTCAATGGCAGTAATAACACTTGCCTTAAAGCCAGAGAACTCTGGGTCCTCAAGCAGGTGACCGTGGAAAGTGTGGATGACTGGCACTGATTGCTTGCGGGCACGGACTATAGAGCCTGCTTTAAAGGTGTGTGAATGGATGATGTCAGGCTTGAACTCTTTAACGATCTTTTGTAGTTGCCTGTGAGCCAAATAATCTTTAATGGGATTGATTGCACGACCTAAAGATTTAATTCGGACCAATTTGATAGTGGCTGCACTTGGATCTTCTACTTCTGCCCCTTGCACATAACCAGTTGCAACAAGGGTTTCAATGCCGTGTTTAGGTAGTTCGTTTGCCAGTTGGGTGATGTAGCGGGCTGTGCCGCCAACGTTAAGGCGGGCAATGACATGGAGTACGCGCATGATTCCTAAGGGTATCGGCCATTCGAGGCCGGCACACCGCTATCCCTCAGTTAGTTCTCAGGTTGGCGCGGTGTAATAGGTACATGACCCAGCCAACGCGTATCTATAAGCACTCATCGGCTGGTACGGATTGGGCAGCGCTATTGCTTGGCGCAGGTCTTGGTTTAACTCTGGCGCTGCAGTTAACTACTGTGCGCAAAAGTGATTTCACTTCCCTTTATGCATCCCTCGCTTCATTTTCTCGTTTGTCTGCATTAGTTGGCACATATTTAGCAATCGTTGGCATCTTTTTAGTGGCACGTATTCCCTGGGTGGAGCGG
>CAITID010000093.1 GCA_903892335.1 uncultured Actinomycetes bacterium | reverse complement strand
GCCGCCATTTTTTCCAAACTTTTGCGCTTCATCTAAGAATCTATCCAAATCTTTTCTGCCATTTTTCCAACCACTTCTTAATAAAACTTCAGTATCTAAAGAGAGAAAGTGCTCAGCTGCAAGTAAAGCATCGGTGATTGAACCAGATATTGATCTACGTAATTGGCGAAGGTTTATCGCAAACTGGCGCAATCTAGTTAAGGCAATCTCACTTAACTCAGGAGTTGCTGTGTAATGCTTTAACTCCTTTGGCGTTAGCGTTATTAATAGTTCTAGTGTTTCGATAATTGATCCAGCAGCAAACTCATCAGCATTAGCAACCTGTAATTGATCAGTGGTTAAAGCATCTGCTAATTGCTTACTACGCGAATCATCATTTTCATTTGCATACTTTCTAGTCAGCGCACCTAGTGCCATTAAGTCTCGAGCACCAAGTGCTAAATGTGGACCGGTAAGTAATCGCATCAACGCAGTTCCAGAATCTGGCATGGTTAGTGTGCGAAGCAGTGCAATGATGTCGGCCACCTCAGGAACATGTACCAAGCCGCCAACGCCAAGTACATCGGTAGGAATATCTCTATCTCGTAGTGCACTTTGTATTGCATCGATCTGTGTGCGTGCTCGAACTAAGACAGCAAAGGTTGATCGTTGTGATTCAGGTTGTGACAACCGCTTTGGATCAAACCAATACTTAGCAAAGTAGTCGGCAATGGCCTGTGCTTCCTGGCTTTGAGTTTCATAAATACCACAAATTACTTCACCATTATTTGCCATCTTACTGGCCGTTAATTTCTCTACAGTTTTTCTAGAACTGGCTGAAGCCTTAGATGCGACCGGTGCTAAATTACTGCTCTCCTGCGCAATTTGATCAATCATGACATTTGCAATCTCAAGTATTGATTGATCATTTCTAAAGGTAGTTAGAAGTGTGTAGCGAGTAGCATCTGAGTTAAATGATTTAGAAAAAGTATCCAAGGTTTCAGAGCTAGCGCTGCGCCAGCCATAAATTGCTTGGTTGGGATCTCCAACTGCAGTTACCGGATGGTTATTACCAAATAAATTAGATAGGAAATTTATCTGGTTAAAAGAAGTATCTTGGTATTCATCTAAAAGAACTACCTTGTATTTTTGCCGCTCTAGTAAACCAATATCATCATTGTGTATTGCCTTTGATTGCGTTACAAGCTGCGCAGCCATCGACATATGATCATTAAAGGTTAATAAACCTTGTTCGCGCCGGCGATCATCAAATGCTGCCACAATTGGCAAAATTGCCAATCTCTGCTCGATCTCTGCTCGAAACTCATTTACAGGGTTGGTCACTTTCTCAGTTAACTGCGCTAATTGATCAAGAAGTTTGTAACTAAACTCTTCAATATCAGCGGCAGTTTTATTGTTCTCCGCTAACTGCGTAGAAAGATCCATTACCTCTTCTACTACAGATTTAGGTGAGCCATTAATCTGTAAATCACCACCAGCGAATCGAGAAACCTCTTCAAATGCAATCTGCCATGCAGCGGCCTCACCGATTGGATCAGCTGCAGCATCCACACCAATTCGAATTGCGTGATCAGCTAAAACTCGGCCAGCGTATGAGTGATAAGTGGAAACTGTTAAATCCGAGTCATCAATTAAATCTGGAAGTAAACCTGCCATTTTTAATTGACGCAGTCGTTTGCGAATTCGTTTAGCTAAATCACCCGCTGATTTACGAGTAAAGGTAAGTCCTAGTAATTGATCAGGTGTGATTAGTGAGTTTGCAACTAAGTACAAAACTCGCTGACTCATTGTTTCAGTCTTGCCAGAGCCAGCGCCGGCAATCACAACTGCAGGTGCAAGTGGTGCTTGAATTATTGGTATTTGCTCCTCAGAAGGTGCAATAAATGATGGATCTACTGCTTGAATTTTTTTAGCGATTTCAATGGCAGAAATCATTCAATCACCCGCCGACCTTGTGGCTGTATCGGACAAGCTAATTTAAGTGAACAGGATCGACATCGCTCATTTATTTTTGCAGTAAAGATGCCAGCGCTCATTCCAGTTGCCGATACGGCCAATTCACTACGCACTAAATCGGCGTCAATCTCACCTTGCTCGCGAGTCGAAGCACTTTTAGTTTTTTGATCTCCAACAAAAAGTAGTTCAGCTCCGGCTACCTGATTACTATCAAGCTTTGGCTCAAAACCATTTTCTACAACCGCTAATTGATAGACCTGTAACTGTTTATTTGTTTTAGCAGCCTCAGCAGATATCGCACTTTGCCCAGTCTTTAAATCAACAATATAAAACTTATTCTCAGCCGTGAGCTCTAATCGATCAATTGAGCCAGTAACTTTTGCACTGCCTAACATGAACTCAAAGCGTCGTTCGACATCAACTAATTTATTTTTATTTGCTAGTTGCCAGGAAAAGAACTTGTGCAACATTGTCGATGCCCTGCGGTACTCATAATCTTTGATCCAACCTTGGTTCATATCAATTAGCGACCAAGCACCCTTTAAACGGTCTTGTAATTGATCAACTGAGAGCGCAGGATCATCCTTAAATTGAGCAGCTAATACGTGAATGGCACTTCCTAAAACTTGAGCCGTTGAATCACTATCTCGGCCACCGCTTCGCTCGAGCATCCACTTAACACCGCATTCATCAAAGCTTTCTAAATAACTTGGTGAGATTCGCAGCTGCTCATCACTTTGCACAACTGGTGCCTCATCTGAAATTGCAAGTGCGCCCAACCAATTTCGTGGATCAGCATTTCGTGCACCACTTTCAGCAAGTGTTTTTAATGCTCTAGCTGCAAATTGCTGTTGGGCTAAATCAGCAGAGCTACTGATAATTCTTCGAAGCTCTGCAACGAGTGCGGTTTGGGTAATCGCGCGCTGCGGCTCTGTGAACTCGATATCTTCACCAGCAAATTTAATGAAGTAACGTGATGGTTCATTATCTTCCTGCTGCACAGCGGTGATTAGTAACCGCTCAGTTGATCGAGTAGTAGCAACATTTAGTAGCCGCGCCTCATCCTCTAGTAAGCCACTTGCAGAGATCGCCTCTAGCTCTTGTGGGTTGCTAATGCCGTGGCGAAATATTTCAACTAATCGCTCACTTCCAAGTAGTGAGCCTCGTTGTTTTAAATTTGGCCACACTCCTTCTTGCATGCCAGCTAATGCAACAAATTGCCATTGCTGCCCCTTTGAGCTGTGAACAGTTAAAACCTTCACTACCTCATTGCGTTGGGCAGTTGCAGTAATTGCATCACTTAATATCTTTTCACCAAGTAATTGATTGATGAATAATTGTGGATTGGCTCCTGGCATTCGCTCACTAAATCTGCGGGCAACTTCGAATAATTGAATTACCGCATCAAGATTTGCATCTGCGATAGCGCCATTCATGCCACCGGCAAGGGCTGCATCTCGCCAGCTTTGTGAGATTAGCTCACCTTCTTGATTCTTAGCGTTGCTCCAAATAGCCCAAAGTAGATCGGAGATATCTGCTTTAGTTTTTAAGGATTTCTTAGCTAGGGCGATTAAATCATTTAATCTTTTTAGTGGCGCAACTTGATCCCATTGGAGATCAATACTTGGTGAAGTTAATGCATCTAAAATCAATTCAGTTGAACTCTTTACTGCCCCACCATGACTTGCTCGTTCCGCCTTTGATAGTGCGATTCGCATCTGCCTGATTGAGATGGAATCCGCACCTGCAAATGGTGTCTGTAATAGCTCTGATATTTGGTCCCAGTTAGCAGGTATCAATTGAATTTGTTTTAGCGCAATTTGAGCAATAGTTAAAATGGGTTTAACTGCTGGATTATCGGCAAGAGATAAGGCGATCGCATCTATTTCAACTGGCACATTATTTACCGCAAAGGCTCGTTGCAGAGCACTTACTTGTGAACCTGGAGATCTCAGAATAACTGCCATCTGTGACCAAGGAATATTGTTTTTTAAATGTGCACTGCGGAATTGGTGTGCAATGTAATTTGCTTCCTCCGCTGCGCTGCTTAACTTTGCAACCTGGCGTGATGTCACATTTCGAAATTCTTGATCGAGATTTACAGTATTTGTTACACCCATTTTTTCTAGATCAGAGAGTAAATTCTCTGGATCTGCGCCGCGAAAGCGTCCAACCGCTGATTTTGGGTCAGCAAAAATATGTAATTCAGCTCCGGCAAGTAGTTCAAGTAACTTGCGCTGGCCTCGATCTGACTCTTGAAACTCATCAACATAAATAATCGGAAATAATTTCTGATACTTCTCTCGTAATTGTGGATTATTCTCTAGCTTTTCACTTGCAGCGATAATTATTTCACTTGGATCAATTCGATTTAATGAATGAGTAGTTGTTAAATTTCGAAGTGCTACTGCGCCTTGATATCTACTCCAGAATTTACAGATTGCGGGCCAGTATTTTTGGCCATACTTGTCTGCAAACTTGATTAACTCAGTTGGCGAGGAGCCACGTTCAGTAGCTCGACCAATAAAATCACGCAACTCCTTTGCAAATCCCCTGGTAGTAAGGGCAGCTACTAACTCTGGTGGCCAATCCGTTGATCCTGGTTGTTCTTTCTCTTTTTGGGCATCTATCAATAAAAGTTGGCGAATTTCAGCATCTTGTTCTGCACCTGAAAGTAGAACATATTTTTTCTCACTCTCATTTAGGATCAAAAATGCAATTGAGTGAAATGTGCGTGCAATTGGTTCGTTAACTATATGGCGCTGTGGGTTTGCAGTTGCAATTTGATCTCGTAACTTACTGGCACTTTCTCTGCCATATGTAATTGCCAAAATAGTATTTGGATCACAGCCCTGATCTATTCGATCTGAGATTGCGCTAATTAGAGTTGTTGTTTTACCGGTGCCAGCAGCGCCCGTAACTAGTAGTGGTGCGCCGCGATGTTTGATTACCTGCAGTTGTGAAGTGGTGAAATCAAGACTTTTATTGGTGACTGCGGCGGCCCGCACCAAATTCAGCTTTGCTGATTTTGGTTTAACACTTTGAGTTTGGGCCACGCCCTAATTTAACTCGTTGATACCGACAAGTGCCTGCTTTAGCCAGTTATTACGCGTTCTCGTTTGCTCGCTTATTCTTTGAAGTTAAGCGGGCACGCGTTGATCCATCCAAAATAACCTTTCGAATTCGAACTACTGCCGGAGTCACTTCAACGCACTCATCTTCACGGCAAAACTCGAGGGCACCTTCCATGTTTAATTTTTTAGCAGGAATTAATCGCTCTGCTTCATCAGTTCCAGATGCACGCATATTTGTTAACTTCTTTTCGCGAACACAGTTAACATCCATGTCATCAGCACGTGAATTTTCACCAATTACCATGCCCTCATAAACCTCATCACCTGGCTCAACAAATATTGAACCGCGGTCTTGTGTTCCATAAAGTGCGTAGCTAGTAACAGTTCCAATTCGATCTGACACTAGTGATCCAGTTGAGCGAGTACGAAGTTCACCATGCCATGCTTCATAACCATCAAATACATGGTGCAGCAATCCAGTTCCACGAGTTTCAGTTAAGAACTCAGTTCTAAATCCAATTAAGCCACGGGATGGAACACGGTAATCCAAACGAATCCAACCAGCGCCATGGTTAACCATCTGCTCCATACGGCCCTTGCGAAGTGCCATTAACTGAGTAATCACACCTAGGTAATCTTCAGGTGCATCAATTGATAAACGCTCCATCGGCTCATGTAGTTTGCCATCAACCATTTTGGTAACAACTTGTGGCTTACCAACTGTTAACTCAAAACCTTCGCGCTTCATAATTTCAACTAGTACTGCAAGTTGTAGCTCACCACGTCCTTGCACCTCCCAGGTATCTGGACGTTCGGTATTTAATACACGAAGTGAAACATTTCCAACCAACTCAGCATCTAGGCGGTTTTTTACCTGACGAGCAGTCAATTTATTTCCACTCTTGCCAGCAAGTGGAGAAGTGTTAATACCAATTGTCATCGAAATACTTGGCTCATCAACTGTGATTAATGGCAAGGCATGGGCATTTTCTAGATCAGCAAGAGTTTCACCTAATGTAATTGTCTCAATTCCAGCAACGGCAATGATGTCACCAGGGTGTGCTTCAAGTGCTGGTACACGTTCTAGTGCTTCGGTAATTAATAACTCTGAAATCTTTACTCGTTCCGTTGTGCCATCTGTTTTAATCCAAGTAACTGATTGACCTTTCTTAATTACACCTTCACGAACGCGACAAAGTGCAAGCCTGCCTAAGAATGGTGAGGAGTCAAGGTTTGTAACATGTGCTTGAAGCGGTGCGCCTTCATGATAAGTCGGTGCTGGAATTGCTGAGAAAATAGTTTCAAATAATTCATCAAGATTTTCTTTATCTGGCATGCCACCATCTTCAGGGCGATTTCTGGAAGCTCTTCCCGCTTTGGCAGACGCATAAACAATTGGGAACTCAATTTGTTCTTCATTTGCATCAAGATCTAAAAACAATCCATAAGCTTCATCGACAACTTCAGCAATTCGAGAGTCGGGGCGATCTACCTTATTAATTAACAAAATTACTGGCAGATTTTTTTGTAGCGCTTTACGTAATACGAAACGAGTTTGTGGAAGTGGACCTTCAGAGGCATCAACTAACAAAATAACGCCATCAACCATTTCTAGTCCGCGCTCAACCTCACCGCCGAAATCTGCGTGGCCAGGTGTATCAATGATGTTAACAATTGTGTCACCACGTTTTACCGCAGTATTTTTAGCAAGAATTGTGATTCCTTTTTCGCGCTCTAGATCCATGGAATCCATCATGCGATCTGTGCCCTCATCCTGCTTTTTGTGTGCAGCAAATGCACCAGATTGCCACAACATGGCATCAACAAGAGTTGTCTTACCGTGATCTACGTGCGCAATGATTGCAACGTTACGTAAGTTATCGCGTTTCTTTAATTCAAGACCATCTAAATGTGGTTGTTTTTTAGACATTGAACCTGAACTCCACTACATCGCCATCGACCATTACGTAATCTTTGCCTTCCATTCGCACCTTGCCATTGGCGCGGGCTTGCACCATTGATCCGGCAGAAACTAGATCATCAAATGCAACAATTTCTGCTTTGATAAATCCTTTTTGAAAATCTGTGTGAATTACACCAGCAGCAGCCGGTGCGGTATCACCTTTATGAATCGTCCACGCTCTGGCCTCTTTTGGCCCGGCGGTGAGATATGTCTGTAATCCTAATGTATTAAATCCAACTCTTGCTAATGTAGTAAGTCCTGGCTCATCTAATCCGATTGATTTCAACAATTCCAGCGCATCTGCTTCATCTAAATCAGCTAATTCCGCCTCAGTTTTTGCATCTAGGAAAATTGCCTCAGCAGGTTTAACAAGTGTGGCTAATTCGGTGCGTAATGCATCATCAGCAAGTTCGGCAGCATCAACATTAAATACATATAGAAAAGGTTTTGCTGTCAGTAAATGAAGTTCAGCAATTGCTGCTAAATCAACTTTTGTACCACGCAATAATTGGCCTTGATTTAAAATCTCTTGCGCTGCTTTGGCTGCTGCTAATACTGGAACTTTTTCTTTAACAGTTCGAACCTCTTTTTCTAATCGAGGAATCGCTTTCTCTAAAGTTTGTAAATCAGCTAAACAAAGTTCAGTATTAATTGTCTCCATATCTTTCTTTGGATCAACATTGCCATCTACGTGAACAACATCGCCATCTTTAAATACCCGAATTACTTGGCAAATTGCATCGGTCTCACGGATATTTGATAAAAACTTATTTCCAAGTCCAGCACCTTCTGAAGCACCTTTTACAATTCCGGCGATATCTACAAATGAGACTACGGCTGGCAGAATTTTTTCGGAGGTAAAGATTTTTGCAAGCTCGGCAAGGCGGGCATCTGGAACGCCAACAACGCCAACGTTGGGTTCAATGGTTGCGAAGGGGTAGTTAGCAGCCAACACATTGTTTTTAGTTAATGCGTTAAAAAGGGTGGATTTACCCACATTTGGCAGTCCGACGATTCCGATTGAAAGGCTCACAAGGGGTAGAGCCTAGATCATTTCGGGTTAGATTAAGAATTTAAGCGGTTTTGTCAGTTGGTACTGCCAAGATAGGCGCATGTCCGGCTCATTAATTACTGTTATTGCCTTATTAATTGGCTTAGCCCTTGGTTTTGTTATCGGTAATTTAATTTCAAAAAATAAAAATAGTAATGGTGGCGCAGATTCAGCGCTGCTTGCTGATTACAAAAGTCAACTTGAAGCAGAACGTGGCAAAACTGAGAACTCAATTAAGTTAACTGCAGAGCTCACTGCGATGAAGGAGACGGTTCAAAAGCTCTCCCAACAATCAAATGAAGCAAATCGAATTCGTACCGAAGCAGAGGCAAAGCTTGAAACCACAATTAATGAGATGCGCCGTGCCTCAGAATCAATCTTTGATGAGACTAAAAAAATTGCCGGTGCATTATCTAGTAGCCAAACTCGTGGCAAATTTGGTGAGGCCCAACTTGAGTTATTGCTTCAAGGCGCTGGACTTCGCGATGGGCATGAGTACGCCAGGCAAAAATCAACTACCGATGCTGACTCCTCTGGCATTCCAGATATCACAGTAAAGATGCCTGGGGGCTCAACAATATTTATTGATTCAAAATTTCCATTTGATCGATTCCTAGAAGCATTTGGAACAGAGGTACAAAGTGAGCGAGATGAGTTTTTACAATTACATACCAAGGATTTACTCAAGCATGTAGAGGCACTAGCTAAACGTGGCTACCACAAATCCCAAGGCTCACCTGATTTTGTTATTTTATTTGTACCTTTTGAAACACTTCTATCTGAGGCGCTGCGGATGGATCCAAACTTTTTAGAAAAGGCCTTCAAATTAAATGTAACTGTGGCTACGCCAACTTCGATGATGGCGCTGCTTCGCACAATTGGCAATATCTTCTCAAGAAACAAACTTGCTGAAAATGCGGATGAAATACAAAAAGTTGCCGGTACCTTCTTAAAGAATATAACTTTGCTACACAGTAAAATTGTGGCAGTTGGTAAAGCGATCTCCTCTACTTCTAAAGCTTATGAAGATTTAATTCCAACCGCTGAAAAAACAGTATTGAGCCCAGCTCGTCGAATTCACAACCTTGGTGTTAGTGGCGATAAAGATAAATTAGCAATTGAGTATCCAGAGCCACCTGGATCTGTTCGCGAATTGAAATCAATTCAAGGAGATGATGATTTTATTGAGGTAGAAGAGATCGAGGGTTCAAATGAGTAATTTACAAATAACAAAGCCAATCAAAGGGCCGGGCTTAACTAAGGCAGGTGTTGCAGTTTTGCAATTCTTGTTGATCTTCTTTATCGCAGCACTTGAACTTTTATTTCGCAACTCATACGGAATCTTTACCGGCTTAGCATTATGGATCGCCTTCTTTGGCGGTATCTACTTGGGTCGAAAAGGAACAGCTTATGTAAACGCAGTAGCGCCACCAATATCGCTACTGATCTCATCAATTCTTCTTATGCCTACTTTAGGCGGTGGCTCACTTCGGCCAAGTAAATTTCTATTAGATTTAATCGCAGGCCTTGCCGCTATTTCTTTTTACCTACTAAGTGGTGCTGGCGTTGCCTGGCTAATTTGGTTTAAAAAAGAACGAGTTAAAAACAAAAACTTACTTGCCAGCGGCCTTTAAATCTTTACGCAACTCTGGTGGCATTGCAAAAAGTAAATGCTCCTCCATTGCAGTAATCACCTGAACATCACCAAAGCCACGAGCTGCAAGCCACTTTAATAAATCCTCGACCAATATCTCCGGAACTGATGCACCACTTGAAACACCAATAGTTTTTACACCAATTAGCCAATCCTCATTAACCTCATCGGCAAAATCAACGAGGTAGGCAGCCTTTGCGCCATACTCAAGTGATACCTCAACCAAACGTACTGAGTTTGAGGAGTTAGTTGATCCAACAATAATTACTAAATCTGCCTTTGGTGCAATCTGTTTAATTGCAACTTGGCGATTTTGAGTTGCATAACAAATATCATCACTTGGCGGATCCATTAAATTTGGAAAGCGTTTACGGAGTGCGGCCACTGTTTGTAAGGTTTCATCCACACTTAAAGTAGTTTGTGAAAGCCAGGCAACCTTGTTCTCATCGCGAACTTTAATATTTGGAATACTGTCGATGCCATCAACTAAAATGACATTATCTGGTGCCTCACCAGCTGTGCCTTCAACCTCCTCATGTCCTTCATGACCAATTAATAAAATATCTAAATCCTCTTGGGCAAAACGTTTTACCTCATTGTGCACCTTGGTCACTAGCGGACAAGTTGCATCAATTGTTTTTAAGGAGCGCTCGGCTGCAATTCGATGAACCTCTGGTGAAACACCGTGCGCTGAAAAAACTACCGTCTTGCCCTCTGGCACCTCATCTGTTTCATCAACAAATATTGCGCCCCGTTTTTCTAAGGTTGCCACTACATGTTTATTATGAACAATCTGCTTTCGCACATAAACAGGTGCGCCATAAAGATCTAAAGCTTTTTCAACTGCAACTACGGCGCGGTCCACACCAGCGCAGTAACCACGAGGTGCGGCAAGTAATACTTTTTTACCGGTATCGATGCTCATGGGTAGATCCTAATAGATCAACAAACTAGTAGATTTGGCTTATGGACGGCCCGGAGTTTAGCTACGAGGATCTACTGCCAATTGGGCCAGATACGACTGAGTATCGCAAAATCACTAGTGATGGCGTATCCACCTTCACCGCTGAAGGCAAGGAGTTTCTAAAGGTTTCACCGGAGGCGATCACAAATTTAACGCAGGTCGCCATTCATGATATTTCCCATTATCTACGCGCTGCTCACCTGCAACAACTTCAAAATATTTTAAAGGATCCAGAGAGTTCACCAAATGATCGATTTGTTGCATTAGATCTTTTAAAAAATGCCAACATTTCCGCAGGCGGTATTTTGCCGATGTGCCAAGATACTGGAACTGCCATCGTGATGGGCAAAAAAGGGCAACGAGTTTTAACTAGTGAAAAAGATGAAGTATCAATTTCACGTGGCGTATACAACTCATATACAGAATTAAATTTACGGTACTCACAATTAGCGCCAGTTACTACTTGGGAGGAGAAAAACACTGGCAATAATCTGCCTGCCCAGATTGAGATTTACTCTGATTATGATCACGCAGATGAATACAACTTTCTCTTTATTGCCAAAGGCGGCGGTAGCGCTAATAAATCATTTCTCTACCAAGAGACAAAAGCGGTATTAAATCCAACTGCCTTTATGGGTTGGCTAGATGAAAAATTGCGATCCTTGGGAACATCCGCTTGTCCGCCATACCATTTAGTTATTGTCATTGGTGGTACAAGTGCTGAGCACACGGTCAAGACAGCAAAGCTAGCCAGCACAAAGTATTTGGACTCATTGCCAACAACTGGTGATGCTAAAACCGGTCATGGCTTCCGTGACCTAGCATTAGAAGAAGAGGTTTTAAAGTTAACTCGAAATATTGGCATCGGTGCACAATTTGGTGGCAAATACTTTTGTCACGATGTTCGAGTAGTTCGATTGCCTAGACACGGCGCGTCCCTTCCAATTGCAATCGCCGTTTCCTGTTCGGCAGATCGTCAGGCAAAAGCGAAGATCACTAAAGATGGCGTATTTATTGAGAAATTAGAGGTTGAACCTGCTCACTTTTTGCCAGCCGAGTTAGATCAGGATCTATCCGATCATGAAGTAAAGATTGATTTATCCAAGCCAATGAAGGAGATTTTGGCAGAGCTTTCTAAACACCCTGCTAAAACTAGAGTTTCACTAACTGGCACATTAGTTGTTGCTCGTGATTTAGCACATGCAAAAATTAAAGAGTTAATCGATAGTGGAAAACCAATGCCACAGTACTTAAAAGATCACGCAGTTTATTACGCAGGTCCAGCTAAAACGCCAACTGGTTTTGCATCAGGCTCATTTGGACCAACAACTGCTGGTCGAATGGATTCATATGTTGAACAATTTCAATCACTTGGTGGCTCCCTAATTATGTTGGCAAAAGGAAATCGCTCCAGCGCCGTATCTGCTGCATGTAAGAAGTTTGGTGGATTTTATTTAGGTTCAATTGGTGGTCCAGCGGCTAGGTTGGCTCAAGATTGCATCAAAAAAGTTGAAGTACTTGATTATGAAGAGTTGGGCATGGAGGCGGTTTGGAAGATTGAGGTAGAAAACTTTCCAGCTTTTATTATTATTGATAATAAGGGAAATGATTTTTACGCTGAAACTAGCAAGCCATTAATGATTGGCAAAAAGCCAAATTAAATTTTGTTAATTAATACCAGCGCGAGCGCTTAAATTTCTTCAGTGCCTTGCAAGGTGTTTTGTATCTAACCTCTATGTATTTTAGGCCCCAGGTAATTTGAGTAACTGGGTTTGTTCGCCAATCAGTACCGATGGTCTCCATCTTTGTTGCAGGTAGAGCTTGTGGGATTCCATGGGCACCCGATGATTTGTTTCGGGCTTGGTAGCGCCAATTGCTCTCTTTGGTCCAAAGTTGGTTTAAGCAAGAGAACTCAGTACTTGACCAGTTGTATTTGCTTGTGGTGATCTCTTTAGCGATCGCTCTTGCACCATCTGGCTTTTTAGCCATTTCAATCTGGCGGGAGGCGAGTGAAACTAAAGCCATTTCGTTGGCATCAACAGCCTTAACCGCATCTAACTCGATCAAGGTTGGTGAGTTGGGGTTTGGGTCTAGAAGCTCATCCGGTGGGGTGGTTGGGTCAGGAGTGCTGCTTTGAATTGAAGATGGGATTGTCACTGAAGCCTGCATCGTGCCAGAGGCGTAGCTTGGCTCAATTGCAAATAGGAAAAAGGCCATGGCGGCAGAGAGAATCGAGAGCCGGCGGGCTCTTATTAGACGCAGAAGATTAAGTAAACCCTTCATGCCCCTGCCTTTCTACTCGATCCAAACCATCTGCTGGTGGCTTTTGCCCCCTGCAACAAGCTCTTCTGACTGGTTCAGAGTGGCAGTGGAGGGGGTAGCGGGCAACTTTAAAACTGCTCGTGGCGCGATTTTTCTTAAATTCACAGTTTCAAGTATCCACAAAAGTGCAGGTCAGATCGTTAGATGTCCGATTTATCCGATATGTCGTTGAGAGGGTAAACACCTAACTATTGAAGTTGATTGGCTCCTCAAGTAGCTCAGTGACCAGGGCTGCGATCTGGGATCTCTCACTTCTGGTCAAAGTTATGTGGGCAAATAGTGGATGCCCCTTCAAGGACTCAACAACTGCTACAACCCCGTCATGGCGGCCTACCCGCAAATTATCCCGTTGTGCCACATCGTGGGTAAGGATGACCCTTGAACCCTGGCCAATCCGAGAGAGCACAGTTAGCAGCACGCCTCTTTCAAGTGATTGCGCCTCATCCACAATTACAAAGGAGTCATGAAGGGAGCGGCCACGGATATGAGTTAGTGGCAAAACCTCAATTAAGCCCCGCTCGATAATTTCATCAATTACCTGTTGGCTAACTAGAGAGCCCAAAGTGTCAAAGACTGCCTGCGCCCAAGGTGACATCTTCTCGCCCTCGGTTCCAGGTAGATATCCAAGCTCTTGGCCACCAACTGCATAAAGCGGGCGAAAAATTACAACCTTCTTGTGAGCGCGCTTTTCTAAAACCGCTTCCAAACCGGCGGCAAGTGCGAGCGCACTTTTACCTGTTCCGGCTCTGCCACCTAAGGAGACGATGCCAATTTCTGGATCAAGCAAAATATCTAATGCAACTCTTTGTTCAGCACTTCGCCCATGTAAACCAAAAGCGCTTCGATCACCGCGAACTAGTTGCAATTTTTTATCAGGTGTTATGCGAGCCAGTGCGCTTCCTTTTTCAGAGTGTAAAACAACTCCAGTATGGCAGGGATGAATTTTTGCTATCTCATGGGCTACTCGATCTGACTCATAAAGAGAATCAATTAAATTTCCGCCAACACTTTCTTCAATCATTCCAGTCCAGCCACTGCTAATCGCAAGTTCTGCTCGATACTCATCGGCTTCAACTCCGACAGATGAGGCTTTAACTCGCAGTGGCAGATCTTTTGTTACTAGGACAACCCTTCGACCATCTCCCATCAAATTTTTTGCAATTGCTAATATCCGTGAATCATTTGAACCATCACGCAAAAACCCAGCAGGTAATGCAGATAGATCTGAGTGATTTAACTCAACCGCTAATGTGCCACCCTCTTCATTTATTGAAAGTGGATGGTCTAATCTGCCATTTTTGATGCGTAAATCATCTAATGTGCGCAGCGCCGCCCGGGCGAAGTAGCCAAGCTCTGGATGATCGCGCTTACTTTCTAACTCACCAATAACAGTAATTGGGATAATTACTTCATGCTCGGCAAATCTTGAGAGCGCGATTGGATCTGCAAGTAAAACGCTAGTATCTAAAACATATGTAATCCGGGCTGGTAAAGCCTTAACTCCAGCTGAGTTTTGAATGGACTTTAAGGCGAAAGATTCACTAGCCAATATCTTTGATCCCAACTATTTTTAATTGTGGTCGGTGGTTTGGAAGTGAGACAACGGTAAATTACTGCGCTTGAAAAGTTAGGCAGACACGCAAACCATAAAGGTTAAGTTTAGATAACTTACTTAAAGGCCTAACCTGCGATGGCGCTGTGAATAGGACCGTAGTGCCCGTAAAAAATCCACCTTGCGAAAGTCTGGCCAATACGCCTCACAGAAATAAAACTCAGATTTAGCGCTTTGCCAAAGCAAAAAGCCGCCTAGGCGCTGCTCTCCCGATGTCCTGATAACTAGATCTGGATCTGGCAGCCCTGCCGTATAAAGAAACTTTTCAATCTCTTCCTCAGAGATTAATGAGGTTAACTGGTCGATACTTTTTCCATTTTTGGCAGCATCATTAATTAAGGATTTAACCGCATCGGCAATCTCTTGGCGCCCGCCGTAGCCAATCGCTAAATTAACTAATACGCCAGGGATTCCCTTACTTTGCAGGGCCACCTTGTTTAATCGCTCTTGCAGCGCAGTTGGTAGTAACTCCATAGATCCAACTGGGCGAAGCTCCCATCGGCCAATCGCTCCTAACTCCTCAATTGCCTCGCCAATTATTTCAAGGAGTGGATCTAGCTCTGCAGCAGCTCTTGCTAAATTATCATTTGATAACAACCACAAGGTAACCACTGCAACCTGGGCGTCTTCACACCAATCTAATAAATCCACAATCTTTTTAGCACCAGCTTTATGCCCACGATTAGTTGATGTGTCTCCGCGGTCATCTGGATTCGCTTTAGCCCATCTTCGATTTCCATCAAGAATTACACCGACATGATGTGGCGTCTGCGTAAAATCTAATTGTGAAATAAGCCGCTTTTCGTAAAGTGGATAAAGCAGAGATTTCACAAATGGTTTTAGAGAGAGGCTAATTTTCTCGCCTAACCTTGCGCTCAGCCCATATTGATGCAATTGGTAATGTGCCGGCCAACATATATAAAGCGGTGCTCCAGAGACTTTTTCGCTTTAAGAAGCAAAGTTGTAAAGTGGCAAGTAGATAGAACGGATAGGTAAAGCCATGCACAATTGGTATCCAAATAAAGCTTTCGTAAAAATTGCTATCTGAAACCAAGTACTTGGCGGGCATATATGCAAACCAAAGTAACAAGGACATTACACCTGCCCAAATTGCCATATACCTAAAGCGGGTAACTGCGCCCTTCATTTAACTCTCCTTTTGCTCACCTTTTTTGCCTTAGTAACTTTTTTAACTTTTCTGCTTCTACCTTTAACCGCCTCCGCCGCCTTCTGCTCAGCAGCTAATGCTATGTAATTTCGTTGACGCATTTGTGGAAATAACGGCAAAACCAAAAGCAGTACTGCCATAAACCACCAGACAACTACGTATGAGATATGTTGCCAATAAAAGCCAGGAACTCTTTGGGAGATCTGCGGTGAATCAATAAATTCGACTGTGCTGGCGGGGCCATTAATAACTTTTTCAGAAGATAACACGATGTAGCCATCATATAAAAATGGGAACTCTTTGCCGACGATTAACGCCGGATCCACTCTTGATAACTCATTATCTTTTGCAAACGCTCGATCCACATTTTGCCTTGGGTAAAGCCTGCCAACTAAATCAACCTTGCCAGGAATTTCTGGTGGTGGATTTTGGGCAATTCCTCGAACGATTAAGACCGCAAAGGAGTTTTCAAGTCGCAATACTCTGACATCTAAATCTTTGATCAACTCCTGATTAACTTTTTGATCTCGCGCAATAAAAGCTTTTTCATAAACTCCGCTGACACTTACAATTCGATTAACCGCACGAATTGGCATGTTCATTCCGGGTGAGGCAATTTGAGTCAATTCAATAACTGGCTTATCCGCTGTCGGGGCAGTGATTTTATTTAACTCCTGCGCCCTATGTAGTTGCCAAAACCCTAATTGAACTAATATGAAAATCAGTAAAGTCCAGGTGGTTGCAATTAGGGCTATCCGTAAAACTCGCTTCATGCTTTATTTCTTAATTATTTATCTTTGCGATCAGATAATCTCTTGTATCTACGGTAAAAATTAATTAGTAGGGCTGTGATGGCTAGGGTCAAGATAATCATCGTAATTGAGCCAGCGATACCAACATCAAAATTTCCAGCCTCGTCCATGCGGCAACCTTACCTTTCTTTACGATCTAGAATAAGCGCATGGTTCACCCTAAAGTGCTAACTGACCCGATCTTGCGTGAGAGATACGGCATAAAACCCAAGGGAAAAAGCAATTTGTGGTTAGGGATTTTCTTTTCTGTACTGGCGATACTTTGGTTTATCTGGAGTGGTACAAATATTGCAAACCCAGCGATTAGAAGTGAGTTGATCTCTTTTAATGTTGTAGATGAGCAAAAGATTTCAATAACTTACTCAATTAAAGTTAGAGACCTAGCATCTGCGCATAGTTGCAAATTAGTAGCTCGTGATATTGATAAAAATGTTGTTGGTGAATTTACCGATCAAATGCCTGGTAACAGTTTGGGTATTGGCTCAAACCTTCGAACTGTTGAGATTTCTACCCGAATTCCTGCGGTAAATGCGGGAATTTCATCTTGCCAGTAATCTTCTCCTTCTTATGAACCAACCTACGCAAACCTGGTTAACCCAAGAGGCTGCTGATCGATTAGCTGCTGAGTTAGCTGAACTCGAAGGACCACTTCGCGCTGAAATTATTAAGAAGATAGAAACCGCTCGCGCTGAAGGTGATTTGAAAGAGAATGGTGGGTATCACGCTGCGCGTGAGGAACAAGGAAAAATTGAAGGACGAATTCGTCAATTAAAACATATGCTCGAGCACGCTCACATTGGAACTCCGCCAGCAAGTGAATCTGGTGTAGTTGGACTTGGCATGTTGGTAACAGTTGATATTGCCGGAGATGAACTTAAATTTTTACTTGGTTCAAGAGAAATCGCAGTTGGAGATGTTGATGTTTACTCTGAAAAATCTCCACTAGGTGCGGCAGTACTTGGCGCAAAAGTCGGGGAAACTGTTGCATACAGCGCCCCTAATGGAAAAAGTATTCAGGTTGCAATCCTGGAGGCGCAGCCTTACTAATAAAGTAATGCGCCTTTAGATTTACTTAGAAGTGTTGTTGTATTTTCTAATACTAAGTGGAATAAAGACAGCCATTAACAAAACCATATAAATCAAAGACATCTCTAATGGATGCTCACTTGGAAATGACCCGGCGGTGGCACCAAACTCGTTTTTTAAGCCAAATAATTGGCGACAGCCTGCAACCATGGTTGAAACCGGATTCCATTCAGCGAAGTATTGAAGATACTTTGGCATTCCAGTTGTTGGTGCAAAGGCATTTGAAAGAAAGGTCAGTGGGAAGACTGCAATAAATGTAACATTTTGAGCAACTCTCTCCTCTTTAACTGATAATCCAATTAACACACCAATCCAAGACATGGCATATCCAAAGACAAATAAAAATAGGAAGCCGAGTGTGATCATGAAAATTCCAGAGCTTGGTCGCCAGCCCACTAAATATCCGGCTATTCCCATTACTAACAAAACAACTATATTTAATGCCGCATCTCCTAGAGTGCGACCAAATACAACTGCAGATCGAGCAATTGGTAGAGATCTAAATCGATCAATTAAACCTTTTTGCATATCTGATGAGAGCCCAACTGCAGTACCTGCCAAGGTAAATGCCACTGTTTGCACAAAAATTCCTGGCATTAACAATTGAACATAGCCACCAGGTTGATCAGTTGCTATTGAGCCACCAAAAACATATCTAAACAACAACACAAACATAACTGGCTGAATAGTTGAAAAAATAAGGAGTTCAGGGACTCGAGTTAATTGTAAGATTTGGCGCTTAGTTATAATTAGTGCATCTGAAACACCATTTGAAAAGTTACTCACTCTGCTTTCCTCGCTTTCGCTTTGCCCGTGCATCAACTGGCTCACTCTCTTTTTCTTCTTCAGCTACATGTCCAGTTAAGGATAAAAAGACATCATCTAATGAGGGACGCTTAAGACCAATATCTAATGGGTGAATACCTAGATCATCTAATAATCTTGCCGCTTCAATCAAGGCTTTACT
The DNA here is from genome assembly GCA_903892335.1 of uncultured Actinomycetes bacterium. GTDB lineage: Bacteria > Actinomycetota > Actinomycetes > Nanopelagicales > Nanopelagicaceae > Nanopelagicus. Next base: position 8,700 of record CAITID010000093.1, on the reverse strand, counting down.
ACCTGTGGTAACTGGTGCACTGATTCGTCGCATTCCTTCATCAACTGCAACTGCACTGGCGCTGACCTTTGCCACAATTTCTCTAGTAGCGGCCATATCAGCATTTTCAACAACAATCTCTAACTTCTCTCCACCAACTTCACGCTTTAAGGAATCTGACGTACCGCGAGCTATAACTTTGCCATGATCAATTACAGCAATTTCATCCGCGAGATGATCTGCTTCTTCAAGATATTGGGTAGTAAGCAAAAGCGTTACACCGCCTTTAACCAACTCATCAATCACACCCCACATATCTTGGCGACCACGTGGATCTAAACCTGTAGTGGGTTCATCTAAGAATAAAACCTTTGGCTTAACAATTAAAGATGCAGCTAGATCTAACCGGCGACGCATTCCACCTGAATAAGTTCTAATCGGACTTTTAGCACGATCAGTTAGCGAGAACTGCTCAAGTAGTTCAGTTGCACGTACTGCTGCTTGTTTACTTGAAAGATGATACAAACGACCAAACATAATTAAGTTATCCCAGCCAGTTAATGTCTCATCTACTGCTGCGTACTGCCCAGATAAACCAATTACTTTTCTTACCTCATCAGGCTCTTTTGCTACATCTATTCCAGCGACTTGGGCAAAACCTGAATCTGGTTTTAACAATGTTGCCAATACGCGAACTGTTGTAGTTTTACCAGCGCCATTTGGCCCAAGCACGCCAAGCACAGTGCCCTCTTCTACATCTAAGGAGAGACCATTTAAAGCACGTACTCGACCATTGTCATAAGTGTTGATTAAGTTTTCCGCAATAACTGCTTTCATATCTACATCATAATAGAAAGCGGAGTAAACTCACACCATTGATCTTTAAGATCTTCATAGAGTTAATAGTGGCTACCTCGCCCCTGATATCAAATGTTTTAAAGGAGTAGTGAGAAAGTATTTTGAAGCTAAAGAATCCTTTTAAAGAGTTGCCTAGAGAGGTCGCAATTCTCTCAACTGTCTCTTTCTTGGTGGCAATTGGCTTCGGTTTAATCATTCCAGCCATTCCAATATTTGCTGCATCATTTGGTGTTAATAAAACCGCCATTGGCTTAATTGTTTCAGCCTTTGCGATCATGCGTTTTTCATCTGGCCTATTCTCTGGGCGATTAGTAGACAGATTTGGTGAGCGAACCGTTTTAGGTTTTGGTTTATTTATGGTCTCATTTTTTACTTTATTAACCGCACTTTCTCAAAATTACAACCAGCTACTAATTTTTAGAACTCTAGGTGGCTTGGGCTCCTCAATGTTCTCAGTATCAGCTGGTTCACTTTTAATGCGATCAGTTTCAGATGATGTCAGGGCCCGCGCACAATCACTTTATAACGGCGGTTTTTTAATTGGTGGCGTTGCAGGTCCAGCATTTGGTGGTTTGCTATCTGGGCTTTCACTTAGAGCCCCATTTTTTGTTTACTCATTAACACTTGCATTAGCTGGAATGACTGCACTCTTTGCGCTTAGTGAGAAGCGCTTGGGAAACAAAGGTAATTCCGCTAACAACAATATTGAAACAACTTCTTTAAAGGAAGCGTTTAAATTACGTCCCTACCAAATTGCATTGATTTTAGCTTTTGTAAACAACTGGGTTTTATTTGGAATGCGTTCTTCAATTTTGCCATTATTCGTTACGGAGAAATTAAACTCAACAGCAACAATTGCTGGCCTTGGCTTAACAATTGGTGCATTGATGCAAGGTATCTTTCTGCTTAAGGCCGGCAGATTCTCTGATGAAAGTGGGCGAAAAGCTGCCTTACTAATTGGTGGCACAGTTGTAATGGCGGCAATTTTGGTTCTCTGTATTACTGATAATGTGGCTCTTTACTTTATTTCAATGGCACTCTTTGGCTTGGGTGGTGCCTACGTTGGTACTGCGCCAGGAAGTGTTGTCGGAGACATTATTAGAGGAAGAGGCGGGCAAGTAATTGCGGCCTGGCAAATGGCTGGTGATGCCGGAATGATTGTTGGGCCAATCTTGGTTGGCCTACTAACTGATCTTTACTCATTCCAAGCTGCTTTTATTCTGTCTGCAGTTGTTTATTCATCTGCAATATTCTTAGCTTTGATTCTTCCTGAGACTAGGCAATCAAAGTTAGGCCATGAATTAATTCCAGACGAAAACAAACAGGAGTTGTGATCACTCACAACTCCTGTTGAATTTTTATTTGTTTAGCGGTCGTTACGCAAAATTGATAGTAAGCGCAATACCTCTAGGTATAACCAAACGATCGTAACCATTAGGCCAAATGCTGCGCGCCATGACTCTTTCTCTGGCACTCCAGCAGCGACACCCTTTTCGATTTGATCAAAATCTAAAACTAAGAAGAAGCTAGCAATAGCAACGCCAGCAACTGCAAGTAATAGACCAAGGCCAGATACTCCGTAGAAGCCGTAGCCTTGACCAACACCAAAGAAAGATGCGATCAGCGATACAAAGCCAAGGATGAAGTAACCAATAGCAGCGCCCATAACAGCGCGGGTAAATTTTGGTGTGGCACGTAGGCGACCACTGCGATACATAAACAGTACGCCAGCAAAAGCGGCGATTGTGCCAATTACTGCTTGGCTAACAATTCCTGGGTATGCACCTTCGTAATAATGAGAGATTGTGCCAAGTGCTAAGCCTTCTAGCCCAGCGTATGCAACAACTAATCCTGGCTTAATTGATTTTGAAAATGAGATCACCATTGCAAGAACGAAGGCACCGATAAAACCAAGCATTGCAGCGCCCATACCAAGATTAGCGCTCCATGCGAATGCGCCAACAACGACTAGTAAGCCAAACAAAAGACCAGTCTTAGCAACTACATCTTCGATAGTCATTCGACCTGTGCGCATTGAAGATGCTGCAGGTGAATTAAATTTTTGCTCTAGCTCTTGGTATGAGTTTTGGGTCAACGCATTATTTGGTTGATTAAAAGCTTTACCAAGTACCGGGTTGGAACTTTGCATTTTTCTCCTTGTTAGTTCTGGTGAAGGTGTAACAAATATTAACCATCCTTAATTCCAGATGGGTAGTTGAGATGGCCTTATTTGCTTAATCTTTGCTTAATTCTGATCTGAAGATGAGCGTGCCCCCGGTGGGGGTCGAACCCACACTTGTGCGATTTTAAGTCGCATGCCTCTGCCATTGGGCTACAGGGGCGAATCTTCAGGGGGTAAATCTACCCGTCTTTTATTGGCCTACTCACCAGCCAATTGCCACGCAATACCGTCGAGAATATCTGTCTCAGATGCCACAAACTCGACAGCGCCAGTTGCGGCCATAACACGAGATAAAACCAATGCTCCTGCGGTAATCACATCTACTCGACCAGGATGCATGTAACCCAAATTTGCGATTTCATCTCTGGTTAAACTTTGAAATTTCGCAGCCACTTGATGAACTTTCTCTGCTGAAATTCTAGAAAGATGAATTGCATATCTGTCATAAGCAGTTAGTTCTAAAGCCGCTGCAGCCACTGTAGTTGCTGTTCCGGCAACTGCTATTAATGTCTTTGCTGTTGTAATTGCGACATCTCTAGCAGCTTCAGCGATTGCTCGATCAATATCGGCGATTGCTGCTTGCACTTGAACAGCAGTTGGTGGTTGCTGATTTAAATGGCGCTCACTCATTCGAACACATCCAATATTTACACTCTTGGCGGCCAGCACCTCGGTGGATCCAATTACAAATTCAGTAGAACCACCGCCAATATCTACGACTAGAAATGGCGCCTCACTTTGCATTAAAGTTTTAGTTGCACCTAAAAAAGAGAGCGCCGCTTCTTGTGCGCCACTTATTACATCAACTTCAACACCCAAAATATTACGAACACCATCAATGAATAAATCTCTATTTGTCGCATCTCTCGTTGCACTCGTCGCGCAAAATCTTATTTTCTCAGCACCCTTAGCAGTTATTTGATTAGCAAATTTTTCAACTACCGCCAATGTGCGTGCAATGGCATCGGGGTGAAAGGTTTTGGTTTGATCCACGCCTTGACCTAAGCGAACGACCTCCATGGTGCGAAGCACCTCATGAAATTTACCATCAGTGATGTCCGCAATTAATAATCTAATTGAGTTAGTTCCACAATCAATCGCTGCTACTCGACTCATGATTTATCCAGTAAATTATTAATATCACTGCAAGGTTTACTAAGCCACCACTGTGGCAGTTGCGCTAGCGCTTCATCACCTAAGGGATTTACATCTGCTCCAGCTGCTAGTGAGTGTGCAATTAAAGAGTGTAAACACTTAACTCGATCTGGCATGCCACCTGCTGTTGTTCCTTTTATCTCTGGTACATCAAGATTTAACTCTTTAGCCACGCAATCTCGAGCTGCTTCATAATCTAGATGTGCTGCTTGGTAGGCACCAGATAAATCTGGGTCTGTTTGTAATCTCTCATTCATTTGCCCCATTAAGCCAGAGCTTTCCAAAGTTGAAATAGCCCCAGTTAGCTTTGGACAAGTTGCATAATAAAAAGTAGGAAATGGTGTTCCATCTGCTAACCGGGGCGGTGTTGCAACTACATCAATCTCACCACAAGGACAGCGATGTGCAACTGCATGAACATCTCGGGGTGTTCGTTGCAATTGTGCTGCAACTACTTCTAACTCTGCCGGAGTTGGCTTTTGCATTTATGGGTTTACATTTGTACTGGTAATGGATGAGATCAATCTTGAGTACCAAGGAATTCCTACGGGAAATTGTTCAGAAACTTTGGTGGCATCTTGCACTGCTTCACCAGTGTTTTCATCTAAAACTATATATTGACGCTCACCTGGAAAAATAAAATGTAATCGAGCACGTGCTTGGCTGGCTACAAACTCCGGATCATTCCACTGTGCTAACTCTTTTTTTGCTGCATCTACCATCGCTTGGTTATCTTTTATCTGAACTTCAAGGGCATTTATTGCTGCCTTCTGAGTGAAGTAGTGCTGAAGTGGCGGCGCTACTGTTACTGCTAACACAAATAAAATTGCCCCAAGAATTAATGCGCGATTAGATAATCCTTTTCGCTTTAACTCACTTTGAAGTTTTTTTCGACCGCCAGATATAAGTGGGGCTGCAAAAAATTTACGTGCCAAAATTACCCCTTAAATCTTGGGAAAGCATTTCGGCCAGCATACAAAGCAACATCTGCTAACTCTTCTTCAATTCGCAGTAATTGGTTGTACTTTGCAACTCGCTCTGATCGAGCAGGTGCGCCAGTTTTAATCTGACCACACTCAAGTGCTACCGCTAAATCTGCAATTGTCGTGTCCTCTGTTTCACCTGATCGGTGGCTCATCATGGATCGATATCCACTTCGATGAGCGAGAGCAACTGCGTCCATAGTTTCAGTTAGTGTGCCAATTTGATTCACTTTAACTAGCAACGCATTTGCGGTCTGATTTTCGATACCGCGAGAAAGGCGCTCTGGATTTGTAACAAATAAATCATCGCCAACTATTTGAATTGCATCACCTAATTGATCAGTTAATTTCTTCCAACCAGCCCAATCATCCTCATCAAGTGGATCTTCAATTGAAACCAATGGATATGAGCTAACAAGATCACTGTAGTAAGAGATCATTTCATCAGATGTTAGCAATTTACCTTCAAATTTGTACTTTCCATTTTCATGAAACTCAGTTGCTGCCACATCCATTGCTAAGCCAATCTCTTTACCTGGCTTAAAGCCCGCTTTTTCAATCGCCTCTAAAATTAAATCAAGTGCTGCCCGGTTGCTCGCTAGATTTGGTGCAAACCCACCTTCATCACCAATGCTTGTTGCTAAGCCCTGTTTTTTTAATACTGATTTCAAGCTGTGATAAATCTCAGCGCCCCAACGCAATGATTCTTTAAAGGTAGTAGCGCCAATTGGTGCCACCATAAACTCTTGAATATCAACATTTGTATCTGCGTGTGCACCACCATTTAAAATGTTCATCATTGGAACTGGCAAAGTGTGTGCAGTTGGTCCACCAATATATTTAAAGAATGAAAGGTCACTGCTTTCAGCGGCTGCGCGGGCACTTGCTAATGAGACGCCAAGAATTGCATTTGCTCCTAATTTTGATTTATTTTTTGTTCCATCTAGTGCGATCATCTCTTCATCAATTAAGCGTTGATCCTGCGCATCAAAGCCACAAATTACTGGCGCGATTTTTTCATTAACATTTCTCACTGCATTTTCAACACCTTTGCCAAGATAGCGCTTGCCCTCATCACGTAGCTCTGCTGCTTCAAAAGCTCCAGTTGACGCACCACTTGGAACCGCTGCTCGGGCTGTACTGCCATCATCTAAAACAACTTCAACTTCAACAGTTGGATTTCCCCGAGAATCTAAGATTTCTCTTGCATGAATGGTTTCAATTACTGCCATGGGATGCTCCTAAGAAATGTTAGAGAAGTTATGGCTTAATTCTACCTTGTTCATACTGCAAGATATTGCTAATTAACCCCTGCGCTGCATTACGAAGCGCCGCTTCTGGATCAATTCCAATCTTTACCGCCTGAGCAATAATTCCAATTAGCAATTCGCCAAATTGATCTGAATTAATATTTGGATCTAGCTTTATTGGCTCCTCTATTTTTAATTGATGATCAAATTTTTCACTCCGGTATAACAACTTAGCCACTAAGGGAAGTGCTGGTTGGCCAACTGGAACTCCATCAATCGCAGATTTCCTACCTTTTTCAACCGCTTTCTGTTTTTCCCAGTTTTCTAAAACCTGATAACTCGAGAGATCTTTTTTGTCACCAAAAACATGGGGGTGTCTTAACTCCAACTTATCAGCGATGCCTTTTGCTACATCCTCGATATTAAATGGGGTGCTTTCATGTTCTTCAGCGATACGAGAGTGAAAGTAAACTTGCAGCAGAAGATCACCTAACTCTTCCTGCATTGCACTTTGATCATTAACTTCTACTGATTCAATAAATTCATATGACTCTTCAAGCAAGTACTTTAAAAGTGAAGCATGGTCTTGTTCAGCATCCCATGGACATCCGCCAGGTGATCGGAGTTTATCCATCACCTCGCGAAGTCGAATTAACTGTGAACTCACTATTTTTAATTATGGAACAGGTGTGACTGCGCCATCGGTGTTATCTGCTTCTTCGATAGATGCTGTTCCAGGATTCCATTTACCGTATCGCTCATTAACGCTCACGCCTAATTTTTTCGCAGTGTCGGTAACTATTTTTGTTACAACTTCACCAGCGCTTTCAGCGGTTGCACCCTCTGCAATAACTGCTTCATTTAATTTCTCTGAGATCATAATAATTTTTATGTACTTATCTAAATTTGATGGTGCTAAAGAGGCAGAAACCAACGCTGCAGGCATCTGATCTTCCCCACCTTGTTGAAGCACAATTTCGGCTCGGCGTGCTGCCACATCTGCTGGCGTAATTGAGATTTTTTTATCTGCAATAACTTGATCCAAAATGTTTGTAATTATTTGAAACTGAGCTTGGGTACGGCTTAATTGCGCACCAGACTCTAAGTTCATTTGTGAAGTATCGACCTTAGCGCGTTCAGTGAGAATCTCATCGACATACTTTTGAATCTGAGCAGAACTAATCTGTGTTTCACCGATCGAAACACCAGAGCCCATTTGACCACATGAGGTTAAAACCAAAAGAGCAAGTAAGCCAGCAGTAAGTTTCTTTACATTAGTAAACTTCATTTTCAGTTTCATCCTCTATTTCTACTCACTGACTTTACTCAGTTGATTGATTATTTTTTAGCGAGCGGTTGAATTAAATTTTTTAAAATTGAATCTACCCAAGCAAGAGTAGAAGTATCCCCTAACGTACCCGCTTGAATCCAATTGGGCGTGTGTGGACGGGCAACCAGAACGGTTTCACTAGCATTTTTATAGATTGATCCGGGATAAAGTCGATTTAATTTAATTTGAGCCGACTCTGGCAATACCACAGGTGAAATCCGCAGACTCTTGCCAGCTAATGCTATTTCGGTAATTCCTAAAGCTTTAGCGCCGATTCGAAGAGCTGCTACCGCTAGTAGCTCAGTTACTGGCTCAGGTAATTGACCAAAACGATCAATTAATTCAGATTCAATATCAAGTAAGCCCTGATCATCTATTGCATCTGCGATTCGACGATACAAATCAAGTCTTAACCGTTCGGATTCGATGTACTCAACTGGTAGGTGGGCATTAATTGGTAATTCAACTTTGCAATCAATTTTCTTTGGCGTATCTTCAAAGTAACCGCTCTTAAACTCTTCCACCGCATCTGAAACCATTCTCATATATAAATCAAAGCCAACTTCAGCAATGTGCCCAGATTGCTCACCACCTAGTAAATTTCCAGCACCACGAATTTCTAGATCTTTTAATGCCACCGCCATGCCGGCACCAAGATCGGTATTTGTTGCAATAGTTGTTAATCGATCATGGGCTAACTCAGAGATTGGTTTATCGGTTGGATAAAGAAAGTATGCGTAAGCACGTTCGCGGCTTCGACCTACGCGTCCACGTAATTGGTGCAACTGAGATAGTCCAAATAGATCTGATCTGTCCACGATTAAGGTGTTGGCATTTGGAATATCAATTCCGCTCTCAATAATTGTTGTGCAGAGCAAAAGATCAAACTCTCTATTCCAAAATCCAAGAATTACCTCTTCTAATGTCCGCTCATTCATCTGGCCGTGGGCAATTCCTATTTTT
>CAITID010000092.1 GCA_903892335.1 uncultured Actinomycetes bacterium | reverse complement strand
ATCACTTTCATCAGTGGCAGGATCAACTAGAACTGCAAACAAGTTCACTCCTGGAACTGGGCTTGAAACAAATGGTGTGCATGCATGGTTTAGTAAACACCACGCTTTAGCTGATATAAATCTTGAGTTTCCAGCAAATACTGTTACTGCATTAATTGGACCATCTGGCTGCGGTAAATCAACATTTCTTCGCACATTAAATCGAATGCACGAATTTATCCCAGGTGCTGCTATGGCTGGTGAAGTTTTACTAGATGGCAGAGATATTTACGAGCCAGGAACGGATGTCACCAAGATTCGTCTGAAAATTGGAATGGTTTTCCAAAAACCAAATCCATTCCCATCCATGACAATTGGTGAGAATGTTTTATCTGGTTTAAAGCTGGCTCAACTTAAGATTGAAAACAAGGATGATTTATTAGAGGAGTGTTTAACTCGCGCAGGTCTTTGGAAAGAGGTTAAAGATCGCCTCAGCGCCCATGGTGGTTCACTTTCTGGTGGTCAACAACAACGTTTGTGTATTGCCCGAGCACTTGCTGTGAAGCCAGAGGTTTTGTTAATGGATGAACCATGTTCAGCACTTGATCCTGGTTCAACGCTTCGAATTGAAGAAACTATTCGTGAACTTGCTGACTCAATTGTTGTGGTTATTGTTACTCACAATATGCAACAAGCTGCGCGTGTATCTGATTACACCGGCTTCTTCTTATCTGATGGTGGCCCAGGTCAATTAATTGAGGTTGCAACCACAAATGACATTTTTTCTAGGCCAAAGGACAAGCGCACAGAGGACTATGTAACTGGCCGCTTTGGCTAAATCGATTTACCTTCTGTTCACTTAGAAGTCGCCTAACCTTTGTAATAAAGACCGCTTTTGTTAATCGCGTTTACATAGGTTTACATCACGTAGTTCCATCTAAGGAAAGGTATTAATGTCAATGAAAAACAAACGCGGCCTATTAGTTAAGGCTGGAGTAGCGGTAAGCGTTATCGCACTTTCGCTGGGTTTAGTTGCACCAGCAAATGCTTCAAATCTAACAGGTAATGGTTCATCAGCGGTTAAGAATTTATTAGATGCATGTATTCCAGTTTGGTCAAAGTGGTCAAGCCATAATCTTTCATACCCAGGTGGCGGATCAGGTTCAGGACGTAAAGGTTTGACGGATGGAACTGTTGACTTAGCATTTTCAGATACACCATACCCTTCAACAGAAACGAAGCCAGCACACTTTGCTTACATTCCAGCATCAATTTTCCCAATTGCAGTTTATGCAAACCTACCTGGATTTAAAGGCACACTGAAACTCTCACCAGCAACCGTTTCAGGAATCTATTCAGGAACAATTAAAAAGTGGAATGATGCAGCGATTGTTGCAGATAACACAGATGTAAAGACAAAGAAAAAGACAGCAATGCCAAACCTAGACATCACTGTTTACTACCGCTTTGATAAGTCAGGAACTTCTGAAATCTTTACAGACTGGTTGTCACAACTTAACCCAACGGTATGGACAAAGGGTAAGAACGGAACATTCACTTCAGCATTCCCAGGAACAGTTCCAGCTGGAACCTTCCAATCAGGAAACCAATCTGATGGTGTAGCAAATGGTGTGGCTTCAAAGGCTGGCGCTATTGGTTACGGTGAAGTTTCATATGCAACAGAGCGTAAAATGGTTGTTGCACAACTAAAGAACAACAGTGGTGAGTTCATTGCGCCAACATCAACTGCAGCATCACTATTTGCTAACGGTTATGTTGCAGGAACTACAGCTGGAGTAATTACTCTTGATTACAAAAAAGCAATTAAGAAGTCTTACTCATTAACTGGCTTTGCTTACGGACTGGCTTACACAGCAGCAGCTAACAAGAACGTCGGAACACAGGCTGTTGTTGCACAATTCATGGATTATGTTGTTAATGAATGTGCTACCGAGCAAGCAGCAAAATTAGGTTACGCAAAGTTGTCTGGTGCGCTACTTAAATTAGCAGATCAACAGATCGCTCTAATCAAGTAAGCAAATAGGAATTACCCCACACGGCCTAGCGTGTGGGGTTTTTCTATTTCTAGATATAGTACGAAGATGGCAAAGGTAATCGAACAAGGCAATCAATTAATTTTAAAGCTAAATCCAGTAGAGAAAATTGGCGCCTTCCATGGCAATCTGGTTGTAGATAAATCAAAATTGCTAAGTAAAAAGAGCTATGCAAAGCCTTGGTCGAGTGAGGTATTAAAGGGAGTCAGGGCGCCCGGTACTGGGTTTCCATACTTGATCTTGCTTGGAACTATGCGATACAAAGGTGGCAAAGATTTCACTGCGATTTATAAGAAACGACCAGTAACTGTTTATGAGTTTGCAGATTACAGTTTTAAACGTTGGATTGTGACTGAGTAATTTCTACTTAAAGCCTATTTTTTAACTGTAATTTTCTTCGTTGTTTGAACTTCAAAGCCAGAGTCTGTAGTAAATGTTATTGCCAAGATGCATGCCCCCGCCTTTAAAGTTTTCACTGATCCACCCACAATTGTGCAGATCTTTGGGGTAGTTGATGAGAACTCCTCAGATAAAGTCTTTGATAGTGGAATCTTAAAATTACCTGCACTTTGCGTATTTTTCAGGTTATTCAAAGTTTGTGCATAGGCGCTCAATGTTTTCTTATCACTAGCTGATAGTGATGAAGCATCTAAAACTGCCTTCATATCCTTGGTGCTCAAAGATTTACTTCTTAACAAAGCGGTCAGAATTACCTCACCGTTTTCATCAAGTATTGGCCGGGTTCGAATCGATTGGATATATTCCAATTCGCGCGCAGCGTTGATGGCTGCATTTTCTGCAGCTGCTTTGGCAACGGCTGCATCAATACAGACTTGTAAAAGCTTGTTTGTGGATCTGGCACAGTCATTTGCTGCTAATTTTGAATCAGCCAATTTAATTGCTGCTTTTTCAGCCTCATCTTTTTCAAGGTTCTCTTTTACTGCTTTGGCAACAGCAGCATCGATGCATCTTTGTACAAGTTTATTGGTAGATCTGGCGCAATCATCTGGGGCTAAAGCGTTATCTGCTGCAATTGTTGCCGCACGCTCTGCTGCGTTCTTTGCTTCATTTTCAACTCTTGCCTTTTCGGTGGCGGCATCAATACAGCGTTGCACAAATTTATT
>CAITID010000091.1 GCA_903892335.1 uncultured Actinomycetes bacterium | reverse complement strand
GGCTTGGCCTAGCCAATTATCTGGATCGGCGAAGACAACAACTTCACCACGTTTAATCTCTGAAAATAGAGCGCCGAATTTATTAACTGCGATTCGATCGCCGATCTGCAAGGTATTTTCCATCGAGCCAGATGGGATAAAAAAGAAGTGCAGAAAAAAGGTTTTAACAATAATTGAAACGATTAAGGCCGAGCCAACAATGATTGGGATTTCGCGAAGGAGAGAGCCCTTCTTGGTCATTACAGTGTTAAAACTTTAAGCTTTTGGAGTTTCTTCAGTTGGCGCCTCTGCAACTGGTGCATCAACTACTGCCTCTGCAACTGGTGCTTCAACTACCGCTTCAATAACTTCTTCAACAACTGGAACTTCAACCTTAGCTGCCTTTACTGGTGGCACATATGCTGGCTCAATAATAATTTCACCATCAGCGCCACGACGCTCTTTAATCTTAGTTGCCTTACCAGTTAAGTTACGTAGGTAGTAAAGCTTTGCGCGACGAGCAGAACCGTGGCGAACAATTTCAATTCGCTCAATTACAGGTGTGTGAACTGGGAAGGTACGTTCTACGCCAACACCATATGAAATTTTACGGATAGAAAATGTCTCGCGAACTCCAGCACCTTGGCGGCGAATAACCACGCCTTGGAAAATCTGGATACGGGATTTGCTTCCTTCAATAACGCGTACGTGAACCTTTAACTCATCGCCAGAACGAAAAGATGGGATGTCGGTTCTAAGTGAGGCGGCATCTACAGCATCTAACACGTTCATTTTATTTCCTCATTATTTTTCTATTAAATAGAGTCTGGCTTACGAAGATGCGTATCTTGCCACAGCCAGGGTGAATAGATCAATTTGGGTCAGAATTGGCGCAATAACTGGGCATGTAATGCTGGCCCAGCGCAGACCACCATATCCCCATCAGGTGCGCCACCAGTGCGCCCAGAGATGATCGCCCCAGCCTCTGTTGCAATTAATCCACCTGCTGCAAAATCCCACGCCTTAAGTGAGCTTTCAAAGTAGCCATCAACAGCGCCCATTGCAACATAACAAAGATCAACAGCTGCTGCGCCATTTCTGCGAATATCTCTAATCTTTGGAATTAACTTCTCAATTCGATTTCCTTGCTCTTTGCGAAGTTCTAAATCATAGGAAAAGCCAGTTGCAATTAATGCCATGCCTAAATCAACTGGGTTATTACATTCTATTTTTTGTTTATTAAGAAAAGCACCGCCACCTTTTGTTGCCCGCCAAAGACTAGAAATAGTTGGCGCAAAGACAACACCTGCGATCACACCGCTCTCATCCTTTGCTGCAATTGAAATATTCCAACCAGGTAGGCCATATAGATAATTAACGGTGCCATCTAGTGGATCTATCACCCAGGTAATTCCAGATTTACTTGCCTTAGCAGCGCCCTCCTCCGCAATAATTCCATCATCGGGACGGGCGGTTAGTAATGCATCAACAATTAAGCTTTCAGCTTGTTGATCCATTTGCGTAGCGAAATCAACTGCCGAACTTTTTTCAGTAACGGTAAAGGCCTCCGGGCGCTTCATTAAATGTGCACCGGCGCTTCGGGCCACTTCCTCGGCAAGGATTACTAATTCATCCCTTAAATTTAGGCTCACAGAGTTATCTAAGCACGCCAATTACCACCTGCTAAACCAAAATCACCAACCTTTATGGCAATCTACTCTCATGAGTGATTCAACTGACTTGCGCTTAACTGGTCGCTCCGTCGATGGCACCGAACTTGAGTTGGTAGACCAAGATGGCAACACATTTAACTTACGCATAAGTGATTCACTTCGCGCAACCGTAAATCAACCAAGACTCTCTGCGGTCTCACCGTATCAAGAGGAGATCACAACTACCGTCAAAGAGGTGCAAGCAAGATTGCGTGGTGGTGAATCAATTGATTCCATCTCTCGCACAACCGATTGGTCGATTGAAAAGGTTGAAAACTTCGCCGGACCAATTTTGCAGGAGCGAGCTTTTATCATTGCACAAGCATTAGCTACTCAAATTAAACGTGAGCCACATGCTCCGTATTTAGAGACAGCGGTTTCAAGCAAACTAGCACCACGTGGTGTGGACATGTCCACCGTAGAGTGGAATACATTTCGAAAGCCTGATGGTAATTGGCAAGTAACTTTGTACTACCCAATCCGAGAGGAATCATTTGGTGATTCAAATAATTCTCCAAAGGGTGAAGCCACTTGGTTATTTAATTTAAGTCGCAGATCTTTGCTTGCCGATGATGATGGTTCAAGATGGATTGGTGGCGAGGAGAAACAACGCGCTCAACCAACAGTTGGCATGGTTTACACCGAGGCGCCAAGATTAGTTTCCATCAAAGAGGATGTAACACCTTACGCACCAATCTCAATTGTTAATGATGATTACGAAGATGAATCTCAGGCTCCAGATGAAGATGCCAAGCGCGATGGAATTACCAAGCGAATTAAAATCCCATCATGGGATGACATTATGTTTGGAAAAGATAAAGACAAAGAATAAAGCTTTTCTGTAATTACTTATTTGTCAGCAGTGGAATGTTTATCTCAATCTCAGTTACACCGCCATGATGACCAACCATCCCAGTCTCTTCACGTACTCGGGCAGGATCAACCAAAATCAAATCATTATTTGGAATAGCAATTAGATCTCCCATTCGATCCATTGCATCCTCTGAAACCACCTCACCAAATAAATTTGCGCCCACCGCATCAGCCTTGCTAAAGATTTGCACCTGTTCTTTATAAAACTCACGCCACTGCAGAACTGTCTCATCTTCGGCGCCGGCCTTAACATAAATATGTCTAGCCCTTGGCTCACCGCCAATTAAAGTTACATTCTCTAATAGTTGATTATCTAGGCCCAGCACACTTTGCTCGGTGCTATTAACCATTCCATGATCTGAAGTAATCCAGACTCGTGTTCCGGCCGGCACCATTGAAATAATCTTGGTGATTAATTCTGCCACCTGCTGCAAAGCAGTTAGCCATTTATCTGAACCAACACCATCATTATGGCCGGCTGCATCTAAGGTGTTTAAGTAAGTGTAAACAAATGATGGTTGTGGCTTTAACGCATTAGCAACTGCAGTAGCCATCTCATCTATGCCGTTAGCGCCAACATAATTAGCACCACGAAGTGCGGCTTGTGTAAAGCCACTGCCTTCATATCGCTTTGCAGCCACATGAGTTACGCAAACTCCGGCCATAACTGCGCGTTCAAATAGAGTCGGAGTTTTCTGCCACATTACTGGATCTACTCGTTCATCCCACTTTAGGGCGTTTAATAAACGGTTATCACTTCGTGGCACGCGGATGGTGTAACCAAGCATTCCATGCACACCAGGTAGCACACCAGTTCCCAAAGTAGAAAGACTTGTTGCAGTAGTTGATGGAAAGTTTGCAATCAACTTAGCTTGGCTTGTTAATTGCGAGAAGATAATAAATTGATCACCATACATATCTAATGCATCCTGGCCCATGCCATCAATTAAAATTATGCACTCGCGTTGCTGCGCTGGCCCTAAATTTAAATAATCTGTGGTCTGCGGCGTTGAAAGTGAGTTAAAGATTGAGTTAGTTAGATGTGAAAGCCCAAAGCGATTACTCATTAATAAAAGGTGCTTTCTAAGTTTTACCGAGCATTTTGCTCACCTGTGGGGTAAATCTTATCAGCGATAGATTTTGATAACACATTTTCGCTTGTCGCTCCCGCAGATCAGCGGTATTCATTGGCAAGATACTCCCCATGGCCAAAACTCCTAAAGCAGTATTACCTAAAGCTGGTGAGAATCCTGGTCGAATCATTGATATTGATGTGGCATCGGAGATGTCAGATTCGTTTTTGGAGTATGCCTACTCAGTAATTTATTCACGTGCACTTCCTGATGCTCGTGATGGTTTAAAGCCAGTGCAACGGCGAATCTTGCATCAGATGGATCAGATGGGACTTCGTCCAGAAAAAGGACATGTTAAGTGTGCCCGTGTTGTTGGCGATGTAATGGGAAAGCTGCATCCACATGGTGATGGCGCAATTTATGATGCAATGGTTCGTATGGCACAAGCATTTTCAATGCGCCTGCCACTAATTGATGGTCACGGAAATTTTGGTTCTCTAGATTCAGGACCGGCAGCGATGCGTTATACCGAATCTCGATTAGCTCTTTCTGCCATGTTAATGGTTGATGAATCAGATGAAGATACCGTTAACTTTGGTCCAAATTATGATGGTCAAATACTTGAGCCACAGGTTCTACCTGCAGCATTTCCAAATCTATTAGTAAATGGTGCAACCGGTATTGCAGTTGGTATGGCAACAAATATGGCCCCCCACAATCTTGGTGAGGTAATTGCAGCAACTAAGTTTTTAATGGAGAACCCGAAGGCCACCTTGAAGCAGTTAATGAAATTTGTACCAGCCCCAGATTTTCCAACTGGTGGCTACTTAGTTGCAACTGAGGGAATTGCCGATGCTTACGCCTCTGGCCGTGGCTCATTTAAAGTCCGTGCCACAACGACAATTGAAAAGATCACTGCGCGCAAGCAAGGAATTGTAATTACTGAACTGCCATACAACATCGGCCCGGAGAAAATCGTTGAGAAGATCGCTGATTTAGTTAAGGCCAAGAAGGTTCAAGGCATCTCTGACATCGTAGATCTTTCCGATGGTCAATCAGGTACCAAAGTTGTAGTTGAAATTAAAAATGGTTATGAGCCACAAGAGGTCCTTGAAAATCTTTATAAGTTAACTCCTATGGAGGATGCATTTTCAATTAACGCAGTTGCCTTAGTTGAAGGTAAGCCACTAACTCTTGGTCTTAAAACTCTATTGCAAGTATTTATTGATCACCGAGTAGAAGTTGTAACCCGCAGATCTAAATTTCGCAAGGCAAAGGCGCAAGCAAGATTGAATCTGGTTGATGGCTTGCTGAAGGCAATTGTTGATATTGATAAGGTAATTAAGTTAATTCGTGGCAGTGAGGATGCAACTGTTGCAAAGGCTGCCTTAATCAAAACCTTTAAATTATCAGATGAGCAAGCTACCTATATTTTAGATATGCCACTTCGTCGCTTGACCAAGATGAGCAAGATTGAACTTGAGACAGAGGCTAAAGAATTAAAGGCTACAATCGCCTCTCTAACTGCGATCCTAAAATCTGAGGAGAGCATCAAGGCGAAAGTTTCTGAGGAGCTAACTGAAATTGAAAAGAAGTACGCATCACCTCGTCGCACACGTCTTGTTGCCTAAGCAACTTTGATATCAACTAGCGCTCTCGAACTTCGTGCTGCCGCCAGACTTCTGGTTAAGGATGTAACAGTTCGCATAAATCATGGTGATCGAATTGGTTTTGTTGGTCGAAATGGCGCGGGTAAATCCACACTAGCCAAAGTATTAGCTGGTGAGACTATGCCAGCCGGTGGTGTTGTAACTAGAACTGGAAAAATTGGTTACCTGCCACAGGATCCAAGAACTGGTGAGGATCAAGGAAGTGTGATTGATCGAATTCTCTCTGTTCGTGATTTAGATCAGATTGCAAAACGTATGCGCGCAGTTGAAGAGGAGATGGCAACTTCTGAAGGTGCCGCTTTAGAGAAAGCAATGGAGCGTTACACCCGAGTAGAACACGAATTCAGCGCCGCTGGTGGTTACGCCGCATCTGCTGAAGCAGAAGCAATTGCTTCTTCACTTGGTGTTCCAAATAATTTATTTGATCAACAGTTATCAGCTTTATCTGGTGGTCAGCGAAGGCGAATTGAGCTTGCCCGTATTCTCTTCTCTGGCGCAGAAACTTTATTGCTAGATGAGCCTACTAACCACTTGGATGCTGACTCAATTATCTGGCTCCGTGAGTACCTATCAAAGTACTCCGGCGGGCTAGTAATTATTTCCCACGATGTGAATCTAATTGAAACTGTTGTTAATAAGGTCTTTTATATTGATGGCAACCGAAATGTAATTGATGTCTATAACATGGGTTGGAAGAACTACCTATTACAACGCGAGCAAGATGAACACCGCCGCAAACGCGAGCGAGCAAATGCCGAGAAGAAGGCAGAGATCTTGCAAAAGCAGGGTGAGAAGATGCGCGCTAAAGCATCTAAAGCAACTGCTGCCCAAGGAATGTTGCGTCGTGCGGAAAAACTACGAAGCTCACTTGAAGATGTTCGTGTTAGCGATAAGGTGGCAAAGCTTCGTTTCCCAACACCATCACCATGTGGCAAGACTCCCCTATCTGGTGAGGAGCTTTCAAAATCTTATGGCTCACTTGAAATCTTTACCGATGTATCAGCAATTATTGATAAGGGTTCAAGAGTTGTAATTCTTGGGCTTAACGGCGCCGGTAAAACAACATTGCTTAGAATTTTAGCTGGCGAGCTTGAATCAGATACTGGCAGCGTTGCTCACGGTCAGGGATTAAAGATTGGTTACTACGCCCAAGAGCATGAATCCCTTGATTTTGAACGCACAATTTTAGAGAACATGATGAGTGCCACCGCAGATATTCGAGAGCCAGAGGCGCGTAACGTTCTTGGCTCATTCCTCTTCACAGGAGATGATGTGCATAAATTAGTAAAGGTTTTATCAGGTGGTGAGCGAACCCGCCTTGCCCTAGCAACTCTTGTAGTCAGTGCGGCAAATGTTTTATTACTAGATGAGCCAACAAATAACTTAGATCCAGCATCTCGCGATGAGATTCTCGCCGCCCTATCTGAGTATCAAGGCGCAGTAATTTTGGTATCTCATGACGAGGGCGCAGTCCAAGCATTAAAGCCAGAGCGGGTTATCTTGCTGCCAGATGGTGATGAGGATCTTTGGAAAGAGGAGTACTTCGATCTAGTTACGATCGATTAATTATCTAGGAGTGGTTCTAGCCGAAACAGTTACAGGAAAAACGGCAGAGTTTGTTAATGCATAACTGGCACTTGTCGGATTAATTGAGGCCGAAATCTTTACACTTCCACGCGTTGAAGGCTTCCAGGTACATGTTGCCTTTATGTTTGGTGCGGTTCCAGAACTGTTTCGATTTTTGCATCCAGGAATTACTTTTCCGGCCTGATAAAAAGTCACTCTTCCAGCAGTGCCAACAAGTGCTTCAATTGTTGAATTGCTTCTATAGATAGCAGTTGCAACACCGCTCGCAAGTTGAAGTGAAATAGTTGTGTTACCGATAAAAGTTAAATAACTTAGAACAACAATTCCTGAACCACCTTTTCCACCTGCATAGTTATTGTGCGTACCAGCACCGCCACCGCCACCTGTATTAGTTCCACCGCCACCGCCAACATAAACACCATTACCTCCATTATTTAATCCACCAGTTCCCCCAACGCCTCCAACTCCCGCGCTGACGCTTCCCGATCCACCTCCACCGCCACCGCCACTTCCACCGCCACCGCCGACTCCACTCCAACCTGCTCCACCACCGCCACCTGCCCATAAATAAGTTGTACCTAAAATTGAATTACTTCTACCACTTCCACCAGTTGCTGGAGTGTGTGAACCATTTCCACCCGCACCGCCTCCGCCACCTGGATAATATGGATTACCACCAGCACTCCCATCAAATCCAAATTGTTGTCCACCGATAGTTGAAAGTATCGGTGTTTGAGATTGTAAAGTTTGGGTACCGTTCGATTTTGTACTATTTGTGCCGTTATAACCTGCCTGTCCACCACCGGAACCACCATTTGCACCAGCGGGATAACCACCGGCATACCAAGTTGCACCGCCCGCACCACCTCTTGCAATTAAATTAACTCCAGTTCCAACCACAGTTGAATTACCGCCATTAGAACCAGCTACTCGTATATTCGTGACCGCTCCAGCACCGCCGTCCCCAACAGTTACAGTGAATACATCAGATGTGGCAGTTAAAGTTTCAAACTCTACATAACCACCGCCGCCTCCACCTCCTGCTAGATCTGCGCCACCGCCGCCGCCGCCAGCAACGATTAATCCTTTAAAGTCTGTGGCCCCAGCGGGTGTGCTCCATGTGCACGTACCAACAGTTTTAAATGCAACAACAGTTCTGCTTCCATTTGTTGTAATTTCCGGTGAACAATCTGCAGCATATGAATTATTGATGATCGTTAAATTTGAGATTAAGGTAGTGAGTAAAACTATCTTTACCTTAGATTTCAATCTCATGGTTAAATGGTACCTACAAAAGCCCTTAGCTTTTAAGCGTCAATCCGCTCACGATCAATCTCAGCGGTTGAAATAAACTCTTTACGAGGTGCTACCTCATTACCCATCAATAACTCAAAGATCGCCTCTGCCTTGGTTACATCCTTCATCGTGATACGGCGAAGTGTGCGCTTTTCTGGATCCATAGTTGTCTCACGAAGTTGGTCCGCATCCATCTCACCTAAGCCTTTATAACGTTGAATTGGCTCCTTCCACCTCTTTCCATCTTTCTTAAGTCCTGCAATAACCTTTTTCATCTCATCATCACTATAGGTGTAATGAACCTCGCCCTTTTTGCCACCAATTACATCAATTCGGTGCAGAGGCGGAATCGCCGCAAATACTCGACCTGCTTCAACTAGTGGTCGCATGTAAGAGTTAAATAAAGTAAGAAGCAAGCAACGAATATGGGCGCCATCAACATCAGCATCTGACATCAAGATAACTCGGCCATAACGAGCATCATTTAAATCAAAGGATTTACCACTGCCTGCGCCAATTACCTGAATGATTGATGCGCACTCATTGTTTTCTAGCATCTGTGACAAAGATGCCTTTTGCACATTTAATATCTTTCCGCGAATCGGCAGGATTGCTTGGAACTCAGAGTTTCGAGCCGCCTTAGTTGTGCCAAGTGCTGAATCTCCCTCAACAATAAATAATTCAGTACGAGCGGCATCATCGGAGCGACAATCCGATAACTTTGTTGGAAGAGATGAGCTCTCTAATGCATTTTTGCGGCGTTGTAGATCTTTGTGGGATCGTGCTGAGATTCGCGTACGAGAGGCATTTGCAATCTTTTCAAGCAATGTACGACCAGTTGCTTTTTCAGTTCGTTTACTAGATGCAAAGAAGTTCTTCATCTCATCTGCAACAACTTGGCTAACAATCTTGCTAGCAGCTGCTGTTCCAAGGACTTCTTTTGTTTGTCCCTCAAATTGTGGCTCAGACATGCGAACAGTTACGACTGCAGTCAGACCCTCTTGCACATCATCTTTAATTACATCTGGCTCACTATTTTTTAAAGTCTTTGTTGCACGAAGTGCGTCATTAACTGCTTTAGTCATGGCTCGTTCAAAGCCCTGCACATGAGTGCCACCCTTTGGTGTTGAAATAATGTTTACAAAAGAGGCAACTGTTGGTTCATAACCATTGCCCCATTGCATTGCAATGTCAACGCCCATCTCGCGATGAACCTCAGTTGGATTCATATGTCCCTTTTCATCAAGGACTGGAACAGTTTCGTTGTATTCACCAGTTCCGGCAATCCGAATTACTTCACCGACTGGATCATCAGGGCGCAAGAATGTACAAAACTCTGAGATACCGCCCTTATGGAAAAAGGTTTCAGTAGTTTTAACCTTTGCTCTGCGATCATTTACAACCAGCGTTAAACCAGGAACTAAATATGAGGTTTGGCGAGCGCGAGCATAAACATCCTCAATTGATAACTCCGCCTCTTTTAAGAAAATCTGCTTATCAAACCACCACTTAATTCGAGTACCAGTAACTTTTGCCGATACCTTGCCAATTACGCGAAGTCCAGATTTTTCAGTAAATGTTGCATTAGGACCATCACCCTCAAAGATTCCGGCGTTACCGCGTTTAAATGACATCCAGTAAATTTTGCTATCTCGATCTACTTCAACATCTAATCTAGATGCGAGTGCGTTTACTACTGATGCGCCCACACCATGCAGACCGCCAGAGGCTGCGTATGAGCCGCCACCAAACTTTCCACCAGCATGTAGCTTGGTCATAACAACTTCAACACCAGTTAAGCCAGTCTTTGGCTCTTTATCTACAGGAATACCGCGACCATCATCATGTACTTCAACTGAGCCATCTGATTCAAGATTAATTTCAATTGTTTTGCAGTGACCGGCCAGTGCCTCATCAACTGCGTTATCAATAATTTCCCACAAGCAATGCATTAACCCGCGAGAGTCAGTTGTTCCGATATACATTCCCGGACGTTTGCGAACGGCATCTAATCCTTCAAGGACAGATAAATCCTTTGCGGTGTAACTGGTGGCTAGAGCTTCGCCCTCACCACTCTTACTTGATTTGGTAGCCACGGGCGCCAAGGTTATCGGCGGTGGATCTAGATATAGATGATCAACACTAAAAACCCCCTAGAAATATCAATATCGGTGATTTATCCACAATCTCTCTGGAAAAAGTAATCATTTCGAAACCTAAATTGGCCACAGGGAATAAAGGTTCATGGTTTGATGTTCCCCTGCTAGAGATTATTACTGTCCTACTAGATCGAGATGGAGCAAGAGATGTCAGATCAGATCACGATGGAGCAAACTCCATTGAACTCACTCGATCGTTGTGATCGCTGTGGCGCTCAGGCATATGTTCGCGCTCTGCTTGTATCTGGTGGCGAGTTAACATTTTGCTCACACCACGGTAAAGAGTACGCCGAGGGTTTAAAGACAGTTGCTGCTCGAATTCAAGATGAATCGCAGAAATTGGTTCAAACTCCTGCAATTTAAGGCCTAACCTTGGTGCCATGGATTCACTTCACCCAACTAAGCGCGCCCTGATTCAAACGGTTCTTGATGAGTTAAAAACTAAGAAAGCATTAGATCTAACAAGTGAATTAATCTTAGAAAAATCTGGCATCTCTAAAGGCTCGCTCTATCACCACTTTGAAGATTTCGATGATCTAATTGAAACCGCTCAAGTTTTTCGTTACGCCGCATATGTTGATCAATCAATTCACCTGCTAACTAAAGTATTTCAAATCTCAAAGAGCCGAGATGAGATGGTGGCAGAGCTTAAGAAGGTAACCAGGTTTACCCAATCCCCCGATTTAATGCCACAGCGGATGGACCGAGCAACTTCGATTTCACTTGCCAATGCAAATCCTCGAATGATGAAAAAGATGCATGCTCAACAGGATCGATTAAATGAGGCGATTATTGATATTTTTCGTGAGGCGCGCGATCGCGGCTGGATTAATAAAGGGATAGATCTGCATGCTGGTGCGATATTTATTCAGGCCTACACACTAGGAGTCATAATCAATGACGTCTCAGGGGTGAAACTAGATATTAAGGCGTGGGATGAGCTAATTGATTTGTTTTTAGAGAAGGTTATTGCAACTTAATCTGCAATAAAGTTGGCCGCTTTATGTGAGCCATCGCAGAAGGGTTTCTCCTTCGAAGCACCACAGCGACATAGTGAAAAATCAGTTTTAGTCTCCACTACATTGCCATC
>CAITID010000090.1 GCA_903892335.1 uncultured Actinomycetes bacterium | reverse complement strand
GCAGAAGCATTTGAGTCGTTCCTACAAACTAAATTCGTTGGTCAAAAGCGATTCTCACTTGAGGGCGGTGAATCAGTAATTCCAATGTTAGATGCAGCAATCTCAGCGGCGGCTGATGCTGGATTAAATGAGGTAACAATTGGTATGCCACACCGTGGCCGATTAAATGTGCTGGCAAATATCGCTGGAAAATCCTACGGACAAATCTTCCAAGAGTTTGAAGGAAATTACCATGAGAATGAAGTACACGGCTCAGGCGATGTTAAGTACCACTTAGGAACTAAAGGAGTCTTTACCGCTGAATCTGGTTCAAAGACCAAGGTTTATTTAGCTGCTAACCCATCACATTTAGAAGCGGTTAATCCAGTATTAGAAGGTATCACTCGCGCTAAGCAAGATAAGTTGCGCGCAGATACTGGTGATTTAAGCGTTGATGCACAAACTTCATATCCAGTGCTTCCAATTTTAATGCACGGTGATGCAGCTTTTGCTGGACAAGGTGTTGTCTCTGAAACTCTCTCACTTTCATTACTTAAGGGTTTCCGTACTGGCGGCACGATTCATATTGTGATTAACAATCAGGTTGGCTTTACAACATCACCACACGCAGCACGTTCTTCAACTTATTCAACTGATATTGCCAAAATGATTGGTGCGCCAGTCTTTCACGTAAATGGTGATGATCCAGAGGCATGTGTTCGCATAGCCCGATTGGCTTTTGAATATCGCCAAGAGTTTAAAAAAGATGTAGTAATTGACATGATTTGTTACCGTCGGCGCGGACATAACGAGGGTGATGAACCAAGCTTTACTCAGCCATTGATGTATAAATTAGTAGACGCTAAGCGATCAACTAGAAAACTTTATACCGAAGCATTAATTGGTCGTGGTGATATTACCGTTGATGAAGCAGAAGCAGTTCTGCAAGATTATCAAGAGCAGTTAGATGCTGCATTCGCTTCTGTTCATAACACCCAACCGCAAGAGGATCCAAATTGGAAAGCACCAGTTGTGCCATCACCAGAGAGTGTTAACACATCAGTTGATGAACCAACACTTCGTAAAATTGTTGCTACTCAAGTCGCAATTCCAGCGGGCTTTACTGTTCATCCAAAATTACTTCCTCAGTTAAGTAAGCGAGTTGAGATGCTTGATGAATCAACTGTTGATTGGGCTACAGGTGAGATGTTTGCCTTTGGCTCACTCCTACTTGAAGGTCACCCAATTCGCATGACTGGCCAAGATGTTCGTCGAGGTACCTTCAGCAATCGCCATGCAGTAGTTGTTGATAAAGAAACAGGCGCTGATCTATTCCCACTTCGTGGTTTAGTTTCTGATCCAAATCAATTCCATATCTATGACTCATTCCTTTCTGAGTACGCAGTAATGGGATTTGAGTATGGCTACTCAGTAGAGCGTGAGAATGCATTAGTTATTTGGGAAGCCCAGTTTGGTGATTTTGCCAATGGTGCACAAACAATTATTGATGAGTTCATCTCATCATCACTGCAAAAGTGGGGTGAGCGATCATCTGTAGTTTTACTTCTGCCACACGGCTATGAAGGACAAGGACCAGATCACTCTTCCGGTCGCATTGAGCGTTTCTTAACACTAGCTGCTGAACAAAACATGACAGTTGCCCAGCCTTCCACGCCAGCCTCTTACTTTCACCTACTTCGCTGGCATATGAAAAATCCAGCTCGCCGGCCATTAATTGTTTTTGAACCTAAATCTATGTTGCGATTAAAAGCTGCAGCTAGCGGTTTAGCTGATTTCACAAATGGCACATTTAAGCCATTAATTGCTGATCCAAAGGTAAGTAATGCAAGCAGATTAATCTTTACTTCTGGCAAGGTTTACTACGATTTAATTGCAGAGCGAGAGAAGTTAGGTGAAAGCTCAACTGCAATTATTCGAATTGAACAGCTATATCCACTTCCAATTGATGAAATTATTGAGCAAGCAAAGAAACATCCAGCTGCAACTTTGCTTTGGGTGCAAGATGAGCCAGCAAATCAAGGTCCATGGCCATTTATTTCAGCCGCTGCCCAAGAAATTTTCCCATCACATGAGGAGTTAACTGGTAGAACTCTGCGCCGGGTATCACGCCGTGCAACTGCAAGCCCAGCAACTGGAAATCATCATTTGCATGAAGAGGAACAGCACGCACTAATGATGGAAGCTTTTACTCGTTAATTAGTTTTCCTTTTCGGTAGCGAAAAATTACCCTGCTAATAATTTCACGCTCTTCTAACCAGCCCCACTTGCGCGAATCTGTACTGGCCAGATGGTCTCCCTCTAGCCAATATTTGTGCTCAAACTTATCGCCAGCTACCTGATTAACCTCAACATCTTTTATTCGCTTTAACAGCTTCACGCCAGGGCGTTCTGGGTCATTAATTAAACAAACCCTATTGATCTTTATTGGGTGTGAGTTACTACCTATAGATTTAACCAACAACCAATCACCCGGCATAAAGGTAGGCGACATTGAAGAACCTGAAACCTTGACCGTGCTAAATCCCAACATGACGGGTATCCTCGCACTACCCGAATGAAATTAAAAATGGAGGAAAAGATGGTTAAGGCTTTCATTACCGCAAAATTTGAACCAAAGGAGAGCGTATTTGCTCACTGCGATCTTCCTTGTGGAGTTTATGATCCAGCACAAGCCAAGATCGAAGCACTATCAGTTAAAGCTTGCATGGAAAAGTATGCCGCAAGTGCTGATGCAGATTTTAAATCTCGCGCAGTTGCAATCAAAGAGGAACGTTCTGAGTTAGTTAAACATCACTTATGGGTGTTATGGACTGATTACTTCAAGCCAAATCATTTTGAAAGCTACCCACAACTTCACACACTATTTAATGAAGCAACTAAATTAGCTGGCGCCGGTGGTAGCAAAGGAACAAATGATGTTGCTGTTGCCGACAAGTTAATTGGCAAGATCGATGAAATCGCTGAGATTTTTTGGGCGACTAAGAAGTAATTTAAGAAACAGAGCTTTGTGGACGCTCCGCCACCATTGTTTCGGCGGCGGCGCGAGCCATAAATGAAACTCGCTCAACAAATTTTCTAGTTACCTGACCGCTAGCAATTAAGCGCGCATGTTGATTTACCTGAACCTCAAAAATTAATATGTTGTTTTCAAAGCTTAAACATCTAGCGGTAGCGTGAATCTCTGAACCAACTCCTACTGCGCCAGAAAATTCCAATGTAAATTTCTCAGTAATTGTGGTCTCACCAAAATCTAAGAACTCAATTATCGATGCGCTGCACGCACTCTCCATCAAACTTAAAACATTATTTGTAGAAACTACTGGCAGATCATTAACGCCTTGAGCAACAGAGGTATCACCGGGGCGCACCGTCATAGTGGACATACCCACTACGCCAACTACCTGCTCAGCTTTCATAATCACAAGATTAGTGATTAATTTATTATTCGCGTGGAAACTCTCTACGAATTTCATGAGTAATTTCTATTTGAGTTTGCCCATCAATAGAAATTTCTGTGTAAGTGGTCTCCGTAATAGTGGTCTCTATGGCATTTTTCTGGGAGTAAGCCGATTGTGCATTAGCAGCTAACTCTTGGTGAAGTTGTTGGGTTTGTTCAATTAATCGCTCATGTAAAGAAGGCGGGGCGGATTCATTACATGATCGGCTAAGCAGACTTCGCATAAGCTTGAGTGAGTTGTTCTCACGCTCCATCTCACCTCTACATGGTGGACATTCACCAAAGTGAATCTCGACAATATCTAACTGATGAGCATCAAATATTTCGTGATCGATAAATAAAACGATTAATGGTTGAATTTCGATACAGGGTACATCGTGATGATTTCCGCAACTCATGATTTATCACCACCACTAACAGTGAAGCCGCGCTCTTTGGCGTACTCGGCAAGTGATTGTCTTAACAACTTTCGACCGCGATGTAATCGAGACATCACAGTTCCGGTGGGTACGCCGACAATTTCGGCAATCTCTTTGTAGGTAAAACCTTCAACATCACATAGGTATACCGCCATTCGAAACTCTTCGGGCATTGCAGCTAGCGCCTCTTTCACATCACGATCTGCAATATTTTCTAAAACTTCATCCTCTGCAGATTTTCCAAGATCACTTGTGTGTGAAGCAGCATCTGCAAGCTGCCAATCCTCTAACTCGCCGCCACTTAATAGTGGGCGGCGTTGATCTTTTCGATAATTATTTATAAAGGTAGTTGTTAAAATTCGATATAACCAAGCTTTTAAATTCGTGCCAGGTTCAAATTGATGAAAACTTGTGAAAGCTTTTGCATAAGTATCTTGCACAAGATCTTGAGCATCTTGTGGTTTTTTTGTATATCGAAGGGCTGCGCCATATAACGCTGATGCAAAAACTAAAGCATCTTTTTCAAATCTAGCTGTTCGCTCATTTTGTGATTCCAAATCGCGATCTACAACCATTGGCAAATTATCATTAGGTAAAATCAAATCGGTGCCACCAGATTGATCCGGGCTATTCTTTTTCTCACCAGTATTTGACTCACTCATTTGAGCAAAGGCTACTCCGATTGGAGTTGATTCAAACTCAAAGTTTTTATCGAAATTCTTGCCAGACATCTGCAAACTCCCAGAAACTGAAGGCACCATGGGCGCACCAGCCTGATGCTGCAAAGTTGCCTTCAAAATTTGTGGCATAAAACTCTAAACAAATTGTGAGCCAGATCTATTCCCGATCCCATAAAGCTGGAGTTTCTAAGATCAAAATAGGGTTTGTGGCTCACCTAGTTCGATCGGTTTAATCAACTCTGGGCCATTATTCCTAGTGGCATTTACTAAGGTGGAAACTGGATCTGCAGTTAGACCTGCGGCTTCATTATCAAATTCAAGGAGTGCTCGTAACTCTTCGACATTGTTATTTCTATGATCTAACCAAAAATCCCAGCGATCACTCGGCAGAAAAGTCGGCATTCGATGATGAATCATTTCTAGAAAATCTACAGCTGGTCTGGTAATTAATGCCGCACTCTCCTTTGTAAGACCATTCTCATCCTGCCAGGAGGAATATATTCCGGCAAAGGCTAAAGTCTTCTCAGTTTTGCTATGAATATAAAATGGTTGCTTACTTGGATACTTTCCTAGCTCTGTTGCCCATTCATAATAACCAGTTGCTGGAATTAAACATCGATGGTATTTAAATGCACTCCTAAAAGTTGGCTTACTGTCCACACTTTCAGTGCGTGCATTAATTGCTGAGCTTTGTGATTTAACTGCATCTGCAGTTGATTTGCTCCAAGGCGCGATTAACCCCCATGAAAGATTTGCTAACTCCCGTTTTGCATCAGGATTATTCCTAATTACATAAATCTCTTTCGTTGGTGAAATATTCCAATCAGCTGGCAGAGTGCGCCCAATATGGCCAGCAGTTATTGCAAACTCCTCAATTAACTCCTCGGGTTGCCTTGAAATCGCATAGCGTCCGCACATATGCACAAGATTACTCAATCTCACCTACTTTCAATTGCAGGTAGAATAAGTTCAATGACAAATTGGCCAGCACCCTTTATTGATAAGGCGAATCAGGCTGCCACTATAAATTCGCTTATTACAATCCCAGGATCTAAATCTGTTACCAACCGAGCCTTAATTTTAGCGGCGATCTCCCAAACCCCTTCCACTATTCGCCGGCCGCTATCTTCTCGTGATACCGATTTAATGGTGGCGGCATTGCGCTCTCTTGGCTGCCAAATAGATGAAGTTAAGAGTGATGATGGATTTGATTATCTTGTTACACCTAAAAAATTAATGGGGCCAACTCAGATAGATGTTGGCAATGCTGGAACTGTGATGCGCTTTCTACCGCCAATTGCTGCGTTAGCAACTGGCTTAATTCACTTTGATGGTGATGCCAGATCACATGAGCGACCACTTGCACCAGTAATTACTGCACTTGAACAATTAGGAATAAGTATTGAACATGGTAGTAAATATCGCCTGCCAATGACAATTAATGGCGCTGGAAAGGTTAAGGGTGGAATTGTAGAAATTGATGCCTCCTCATCAAGTCAATTTGTATCTGCATTACTTCTACTTGCACCAGCTACTGAGTTGGGTATTACCGTAAAGCACATCGGTAAAACCCTGCCATCGCAACCACACATTGATATGACTATTGCCATGTTGCGATTATTTGGTGCTACTGTTGAAGTATCTGCAAACTCAACCTGG
>CAITID010000089.1 GCA_903892335.1 uncultured Actinomycetes bacterium | reverse complement strand
CCAGTTTTAGAGGCACCAGCGAGTGCTGCGCCAGCTACATAGACACCCTGTGTCACTGCAAATGAGAGATTTGAAACGTTGGTAACTGCTACAGATTCATCATCGATTATTGCAAATTGTGTGTTTGGGTATTCGTTAGCGATCCGCTTTACCGTGTCCGCATAGCCGGCGCCGATACAAATAATTAACTTGTAATTATTCTTAGCCAAAAATCTAACCCGGGTAATTCGATCACCTAGTGTGCCATTTGTTATTTGTTCGCGAATATCCAATGGATTTAATTTAAGTTTTTTAATTGCTCGCTCAAGGCCAATTGCAGCTAGATCATTTACGCCATTGTCACCCCGCCCGCCTTCGGCGTAGACGATGGCAATTTTAAGAGGTGCTGAGTGGGCAGAATTACTTGGATAAAGCAGTGAAAACAACAGGATGAAGCTTAAAAAAAGTTTGCCGCTTCGATTAGCCATTTGCAATCAGACCTAGTGCTGCATATGTATCAGCTAATGTCTTGCTTGCTACCTCATTAGCTTTATCAGCACCACTGTTTAAAATCTTAAGTAGCTCTGCCTGATCACCCATTAACTCCTCCGTTTTTTTCCGGATTGGATCAAGGGCGGCGATTACTACATCTGCAACAGCAACTTTAAAATCACCATAACCTTTGCCAGCAAACTCTGTCTCTAAATCACCAATAGATTTTCCAGAAAATGCGGAGTGAATTGTCAGAAGATTTGAAATACCAGCTTTCTCGGATGCATCAAATTTAACTTCTCGACCAGCATCGGTAACTGATGATTTAAATTTTTTCATCGTTACATCTGGTGTATCTAATAACTCAATTACACCCGCCATCGAATTTGCAGATTTACTCATTTTGGCAGTTGGCTCTTGCAGATCATTTATCTTTGCCATTGATTTAATAATGTGCGCCTCTGGGATGGTAAACACTTCCTTGTACTTACTATTAAAACGTTGACCTAAATCTCTGGTTAATTCAATATGCTGGCGTTGATCTTCACCAACTGGAACGTTATTTGCTTGATACAACAAGATGTCGGCTGCTTGCAAGATTGGGTAGGTAAATAATCCAACATTGGTGCGATCGGTGCCGCCCTTTTGAGATTTATCTTTAAATTGTGTCATCCGACCTGCTTCACCAAATCCAGTTAAACACTCAAGTACCCAAGCGAGTTGGTTATGCGCTGGCACATGAGATTGAATAAATAATGTACAAAGCTTTGGATCAACTCCAATTGCAATTAATTGCGCAGCCGATAGCAAAGTACGTTTTGCTAGCAGCTTTGGATCTGTCTCTACCGTTAATGCATGAAGATCAACTACGCAGTAGAAAGCATCATGACTTTGTTGCAAATCAACCCATTGCTTGAGCGCACCTAAGTAATTACCTAGATGAAATGAGTCGTGGGTTGGTTGAATTCCAGAGAGAACCCGTTTTTTAGACATCTTTAGATCTCATCTCTGGCAATTAAGACTTGGCCAACTCGTTTGCCATTCATGGAAAGAATTGTAAAGCGCGCACCATTAACTCGGATCACATCATGCTCGACGGCAATTCTGCCTAAGAAGTGCATGATGAAACCACTTACAGTTTCATAAGGGCCCTCTGGCAGTGAAACACCTGTAGTTTCTTGCAGCTCCTCAAGTGAAATTAAGCCATCAACCTCTAGGTCGCCAGTTCGTGGTGATATCTCCACATCATTTTCATGCGAGTCATACTCATCATGAATTTCACCGATTAAGCATTCAACTAAATCTTCAAGTGTGACAATTCCATCTGTCCCGCCGTACTCATCCAGCACAATTGCAATGTGTTGACGCTTAGCGCGCATCTCTGTCAGGGCTGGAAGGACTCCCTTTGTGCCAGGTAGAAATTGCACATTTCGAACCAACTCCATAATTGTTATTTCAGCATCATCTAGCTTTGGATTTAATAGATCGCGAACATGCAAAAACCCAATTACCTCATCGCTGGTGCCGCGGATTACAGGGTAGCGAGAGTGCGCCATTTCAACTGCAATTTTTCGGGCTTGTGAGATGGCAAGTGATGCGTCAAGGAAATCAACCTCAGTGCGCGGCACCATTACCTCATGAATAAATCGATCACTGGCGTTGAAGACCTCTTCAACTATCTCTCGCTCCTCGATTGTTAAATCTGAGTGGCCAGAAACTAAATCCATCAACTCAGCCTCTGAGATTTGATTTTTAAGAGTCTTGGCATCAATTCCAAATAATCTAACAATTAGGTTGGTTGAGTGTGAGAGTAGCCAGATAATTGGCGCAAAAAACTTTGCAACTAAATCAATTATGTTTGATGAAGCGAGCGCAATTGGTTCTGCCTTATGCAGCGCCAGCCGCTTTGGTACTAACTCACCAAATACCAGGGAGATGTAGGCAATTACCAAAGTGATACCAACTAAGGAGATGATCTCACTTGCACTCTCTGAGATCCCAGCAGCTACTAACTCTGGAATTAAATACTTGCCTAATTGTTCAGCACCTAACGCTGCTGATAAAAAGCCACACAGTGTTACACCAATTTGGACAGCTGCTAAGAAACGGTTTGGGTTTTTGGCAAGGAAGGCAACCTTGGCACCGCGTTTGCCGCGAATTGAGATCTGCTTAACCTGACTCTCGCGAAGTGAGATCAGGGCAATTTCAGCGGCCACAAAAAAGGCGCCT
>CAITID010000088.1 GCA_903892335.1 uncultured Actinomycetes bacterium | reverse complement strand
GTACTCAAAACTGTTGGTTCTCCATTAGTTATTGCATTACAAATCATTCGTTGTGAGTGCAGTGCGTAGCAACCAACATCCATTAGCGAGCCGCCAGCTAAATCAAATTGCAACCTTAGATCAGTTGGATCTGGCATTGGACTAATTAGCGCAGATTCCACCTTTATGACATCACCGATCTCACCTGATTTAAGAATTGCCAGGGCGCGTTGAAAGACAGGATGGTAGTAATAATGAAAGCCTTCCATAAATACCTTGCCAGTTTTTGCAACAGCTTGCACAACCTCATTGGCCTCAGCAGCATTTGATGCAGATGGTTTTTCGCTAAGCACATGCTTTCCGGCCTCTAGCGCGCGAATATTCCAAGGCGCGTGTGCTCCATTATGAAGTGCGTTATAAATAACATTAATTTCCGGATCATCAATTAAATCTTGGTAATTGCCGTAGACGCCCTCTACTTGATGCTGTTTGGCAAACTCTTGCGCTTTTTTGATATCGCGGGACGCAACTGCAACTAGGCGATGGCCAGTGGCGTGAGCTGGTGAGATGATCGCACTTGGTGCGATTCGGGCAGCGCCCAAGATTCCAATTTTAAGTGGGCTACGGGCTGAGTTTGTCGATGAGTTCATGGGATGAACCTTATAGATTTACGTCGTGATTGCCATACTCGACATCATCGCCACCTTCGCCTTTGCCTTGGTGGGCGCACGAATTGCAGCAGATCGGCGGATGGATTACGGCGGTATTTTATTAATTGCCACAGTTGCATCAATTACCGGCGGCACCCTTAGAAATCTTTTTCTAGGTGAGCGGCCAATTTGGTTGCAACAACCTTGGTACTTTCTTGCAATTTTATTGGCGGTCTTAATCACGATAACACTTCGGATAACTAAGCCGGTTGGAAAAGTAGTTCTGGGAATGGACACATTAGGGCTAGCGGTTGCAACCGTTTCTGGCGTTGCCTACTCGCTAGATCATTACGCACCAAGTTATGCCGCATTAATTCTTGGCGTTATCTCAGCGGTTGCAGGCAGCTTATTACGCGATGTGCTTTGCCAAGTTGAGCCCGTTTTATTGCATCGAGAGACGATTGGCACCGCATGCGCCGTTGGTGCGTTGGTATATGTCTTAATTGAACCTTATGGCTTAGCAAATGGGTTGATTGCGCTAATTTCTGGAGCAGTAATTGTCTTGGTGCGCTCTATTTCAATTGCTCGTGGCTGGAACCTGCCAAAGGTTAAATAAATCTACTTTCCGTAATAGCGCCCCATAAACTCTTTTTTGTACTCAAAAAATTCACCAGTTTTAATCCTCTTGCGCATTTGATCAACTAAGCCAACTATGAAGTGTTGATTATGAATGGTGGCTAGTGTTGAAGCCAACATCTCTTTACTGCGAAATAAGTGGCAGATGTAAGCACGCGTATAGTTTTGGCAGGTGTAGCAGGTGCAATCATCTTCAATTGGTTTGAACTCACGCTTATGGGGCGCGTTTGAAATATTCAAGCGACCATCTTTTGTAAACACTGAACCAGTTCTTGCCTGGCGAGATGGGGCAACGCAATCAAAGGTATCGGCGCCATTTTCAACACCGACAAATAAATCATCTGGTTCACCAATACCTAGGAAGTGGCGCGGTTTATTCTCTGGTAGCTCCTCATTTACCCATCGCAAAATTTCACCAAGAGTTTGTTTATCTAGCGCCCCACCGATTCCAAAACCATCAAATGAAACACCATCTTCACTCATGCTTCCTAAATCTTGCGCAGCCTTTCGACGTAGATCCTCGTATTGAGCACCTTGTAATACACCAAATAACGCTTGGTATGGCTTATTAGATCTCTCTTTGGTTAATCGATCATGTTCACTTAAGCATCGCTTTGCCCATAATCTTGTGCGTTCTAATGCTTTTTCTTGATACTTACGGGTGTTATGCAGTGTTGTGCACTCATCAAAGGCAAAAATAATATCGGCGCCAATTTGGTGCTGAACCTGCATTGAAACTTCAGGTGTAAAGCGGTGTAGTGAGCCATCTAAATGTGATTTAAAGGTAACACCATCATCATCAACATGAGCGAGCCGTTCTTTTTTATCTGCAATCACATCATCTGCTTGAAATGTTTTTTCATCCATTGCAATTACTTTTTTAAAACCAACGCCTAAAGATAAAACTTGGAAGCCGCCGCTATCGGTAAAAGTTGGGCCATCCCAATTCATAAATTTTGCTACGCCACCTGCTTCATCAATTACATCAGAGCCAGGTTGTAAATAAAGATGGTAAGCATTTGCAAGTACTGCTTGTGCACCAAAATCTTTAATTGATTCGGCAAGTACAGATTTCAATGTAGCTTTAGTGCCAACTGGAATAAATGCTGGCGTTTGAATTACGCCGTGAGGTGTTTGAATCTCACCAGTTCGACCGAGGCGATCTTGGATTTTGCTATCAACTTGAAAACTAAATCCGGCGCTCATGTACCAAGTGAACCAGTCTTGTGATCGCCTCACTAAATCTTGCCAGCACTCTCTGATGCAAGGTCTGGCCAAGATGCGTTTTATGGGCTTAAATCCAGGTTAATTTACGCTTAGAGATCGCCCCGAGTTTTATCTTTAAGCGGTATTTGGGTACCGTTCACCTTCCGCACAAAGCCCTTTT
>CAITID010000087.1 GCA_903892335.1 uncultured Actinomycetes bacterium | reverse complement strand
GATTTAAGTAAGGGTGAGATAAAGCGAGTGATTAATTACGCGATGCAGGTTATGCAGGAGGCAATCTCCGCCGGTGGTACCTCATTTGATGTGCAGTATAAAAATGCCAATGGCGAGAGTGGATACTTTGAGAGATCACTAGCTGTGTATGGCCAGGAGGGTGAGCCATGCCCTAGATGTGGCAGTGCTATCGCCAGAATTGCCTTTGCTAATCGTTCTTCACATCTTTGTCAGCGTTGTCAGCGGTAAGAAGCGGTAATTTCGAGCAGTTTTTGGATAGGTTGCGCCTATGTATTTGAAGAGTATGAACCTAAAGGGATTCAAATCCTTTGCCTCTTCAACCACCTTAAATTTTGAACCTGGCATCACCTGTGTGGTTGGCCCAAATGGCTCCGGTAAATCAAATGTCGTTGATGCCCTCTCCTGGGTGATGGGAGAGCAAGGCGCTAAATCATTACGTGGTGGAAAGATGGAGGATGTAATTTTCGCCGGCACTAGTGGGCGAGCACCGCTTGGTCGCGCTGAGGTTTCAGTAACAATTGATAATGCCGATGGTGTTCTACCAATTGATTTTGCCGAAGTAACAATTACTCGTGTGCTATTTCGCAATGGCTCATCGGAGTATCTATTAAATGGTGAAACAACAAGATTACTTGATATTCAAGAGTTACTAAGTGATAGTGGCATTGGTCGAGAAATGCATGTGATTGTTGGTCAAGGTCAGTTAGATGCAATCTTGCTGGCAAACCCAGAGGAGCGCCGGGCCTTTATTGAAGAAGCAGCTGGCGTGCTTAAGCATCGAAAGCGCAAAGAGAAGGCGATTCGAAAATTAGATTCGATGCAAACCAATCTGGCGCGTATTCAAGATCTAACGGTTGAATTACGCAGACAATTAAAACCACTTGGTAAACAAGCAGAGGTTGCCCGCAAAGCATCAGTGATTCAATCTGATGTGCGTGATGCAAAGCTGCGGCTATTAGCTGATGACTTAATAACTCTGCGGAACTCCTTTAGTGTGGAGGAGGCGGATGAGAATTCATTGCGCGCTCGCAAAGAGATTGTCGAAGCTGAGTTAGAGGGCATCAGATTGCGCGAGGAACAGTTAGATCTTAATTCAGCAACTGAGAATCCACTTCTAGTTAAAGCACAAGAGAATTTTTATAGATTAACCGCCCAACGTGAGAAGTTTCGTGGCGTACAAAATTTATCTTCAGAGCGTGCAAGATTTTTATCAGAGGAGGCGGAGGAGGCTAGATCTGCGGGCCGCGATCCAGAAGCATTAGATGCCGAAGCACAAATTCTGCGCGAGCAACAACAGGGATTTGAACGTGAATTAAATGCAGCGAAATCACAATTATCACTTGATACAACAGCGCTAAAAGAGATTGAAGACAAACTTTCATTGGAGGAGAGTTCTGTATCAGCATCACTTCGAGCAATTGCGGATCAGCGCGAAGGAACAGCAAGACAAGAAGGACACATAAATGGTTTGAAGTCGAGAATTGATGCTACTAATGCTGAAGTAACTCGATTGACCACGGCCCTTAATGAAGCCAACTCCAGATTAAAAGGTTTTCAAGAAGATTTTGCAATACTTGAAACACAGATTGCAAGCGTTGGTGCATCAGAGCCTGGCCTTGACTCTCAATTTGAAAATGCTAAAAATGAATTAGCAAGTGCGCAAAAGTTTTTTGACCAGGTTAAAGAGCGGCAAGATGCTGCCGAAAAATTACGCGCCGGATCCCTTGGTCGTTTGTCAGCCTTTAAAGAGATTATTGAACTAGTTCGTGGTTCGGCAAATGCTGAGTTAATAGCAAAGATCGAATCACTAACTACAGATTCTGAAAGTGAAGCGAGTAAATTATCTGCTGATTGTGACCGGATTAAGTTTGAAATAACTTCTGCCCAAGATCAGATCGCACAAAATCAATCACACTATGATCAAGTCCTAGCGAAGTTAAACGAATCTGATGCACGAATGAATGGTTTAGCAGAGCAGATGGCAGTTGCTGGCCAGAATGTTAAGAGCGCGCAAGGTGAAATTGAGCGACTTGCATCATCAATTACTGAAGCTACAAGTCAGCGCACCTCTGATGAGCGAGATTTAGCTGCAGCAATTTCACAATTTGAATCACAAAGTGAGCCGCGTGAG
>CAITID010000086.1 GCA_903892335.1 uncultured Actinomycetes bacterium | reverse complement strand
GTCAAATAATTCGATTGATTCAAGAAGCTGCCCAGCACCACGAATTAAACTCTGCTTTAGCGCTTCGGCTGAAACGTTCGGACTAACAATAAGTGCCACATCTTGAACCGCTGCTGGGAAATTCCAAATCTTTGGTGATGTTTTTTGAGTCAGCACCGGCAGCTCACTGATAATTACAGCGAAAACACAAGTGCGCTCAGGTAAATTCAGATTAGTACATACCCGTGGGTGCAATTCACCCGCGTGGGCAACTGCTTTCCCACCAACTCTAATTTCAGCACACCTTCCAGGATGCCAAGGCGCTAATTCAGTGTTCAATATTTCATACGTATTTCCAGTACTTTCAATGATGGAAATTGCCTCTGCAATCGCATCACTCCATTCAAAGGCATTTCCGGTTCCCTGCCAACCACCTTTAATCTTCTCCCCTGTCATAACCCCGCCAACAAATAACATCTGCTTGGGTACGCTTTCATAAATTTGTGCGATCGATTTAGCGCTCGGGCGCTTAGCTGCATCTGGCATTACTGGATTGCCCGCATTGGAAGTATTTCTAAAAACACTTCCAACTTCAAATAGCGCCAGATTTTTCTTTCCTCTACCAAGATTTAATTGCAAGGCCGATAGCAAGCCAGGAATCAAGTGCGTTCGAAGAAGGGGTGCCTGCTCCGACATTGGATTTAGCAATTTAAAACTCTTTGCTCTATCTCCCGTAAAACCAAGTAGATCAATCATTTCTTGATTTGTGAATGGGTAATTTATTACCTCTGTAAAACCTCGGTTAGCCAGCATAATTGCGACATTACGTTTGCGTTGTTGCATTTGCGTTAACTTAGCCCCGGCACCGCCAACTGGCAGTCTTGATGGAATCAATGAATATCCGTTTAACCTCGCAATCTCCTCACACAAATCAGATGCAGTGAGCAAATCTGGGCGCCAAGATGGTGGAAATACCGTATAACCACTTGCGCTAACAGCCACCTTTGCGCCAACGGCAATGAGCGCATCTTTGATCTGCTTGCCACTATATTTAAAACCAAGTTTTGCCTCAATTTGAGCACCTGAAATTTTGATGCTGGCACCTTTTTTCACCAATCCAGCGACAGCAGTATTAACTAGTGTTCCGCCGGTTAAATCAATTAATAATTTCGTTGCTCGGGCTGAAGCAATTGCAGCCAATTCTGGATCAGTACCCCTTTCAATTCTTCTGGAAGCCTCACTAGATAATTGATGATTTCTTGAGTTCTTGGCAATGCGTACTGGATTAAAATGCGCAGCCTCGAGTGCAATTCTCTTTGTCGATGAGGTGACCTCACTATTTAATCCGCCCATAGTTCCAGCAATAGCCTGTGGTTTTAAATCATCAACGATTAACAGATCCGATAGAGATACTTTGCGTTCCACCTTATCCAACGTTGTTAACGTTTTATACTTTGCGCCACTGCTAACACGAATTGAGCCGTTAATCTCATCAGCGTCAAATGCATGTAACGGCTGTCCTAGCTCCAACATTACGTAGTTAGTGATGTCTACTGCTATCGATATTGAGCGCATGCCACATTTTTCTATTCGACGCTGCATCCATAATGGAGTTACTGCCTTTGCATTCACCTGATCGATAGTTCTTAAATAAATCAGATCTGCGCCATCTTTGTCTTCAATTTTGACCGGAATACCTTTGCTGCTTTTAACTGAATCATATTTTTTAACAAATGAGAGTGCTGCTGGGTCAGTGAATTTAAGATTTAGAGCTCCTGCCAATTCCCTTGCTAATCCCCGTACGCTCATCGCATAACCTCTATCTGGGTTAACTGCAATATCAAAAATTACATCATTGATTTCAAGAAGATCTAGGGCATTGGCACCAACCTTGCCATCTGGTAAGACAATGATTCCGGCCGAATCATCACTTATTGCTAACTCTTTTGCCGAGCAGATCATGCCATTGCTCAACTTGCCATAAGTTTCGCGGGCACTAATCTTGAAATCACCTGGAAGAGTCGAACCAGGAAGTGCGACAACAACTAAATCATTGACCTTAAAATTTCGGGCTCCGCAGATTACGAAACGAGTTTTGCTCTCGCCGGTGTCAAGGCCAACATATCTGATTGGTTTTTTATGTTCTGATAACTCTTCAATACTGATGACCTTGCCAACCTTGATCGGACCAGATAAATCATTTCCTTGAACCAAAATATTTTCAACTTCGAAACCAACCTTGATAAAGGCTTCAGCAATACTTTCATTGGATATTTTCGCTGGCAACATCACATGTTCGCGTAACCAGCTAAGTGGGATCTTCATCGCTTACCCACTCCAAAATATTGCGTGAAACGAACATCTCCCTCAACAATGTCATGCATATCTTCTATTCCATACTTGACCATCAAGGTTCTCTCTAAACCCATACCAAATGCAAAACCAGAATATTTCTTGGGATCTATTCCACAAGCGGTGAGAACCTTTTCATTAACCATGCCGCAACCGCCCCACTCAATCCAGCGGCCATTAAAAAAGAAATCAACCTCGGCACTTGGTTCAGTAAATGGAAAATAGGATGGGCGGAGTCGAGTCTTGACCTCTTCACCGAAAATACTTTTTGCAAAGTAATCCAGTGTTCCCTTTAGATCAGCCATCGTGATGTTTTCATCTATAACTAAACCTTCAACCTGATGAAAAACTGGGGTGTGGGTAGCATCTAACTCATCAGCCCGATAAACCTTTCCAGGACAGATGACGTAAATTGGCGGTGTTTGTTCGAGCATGGTTCTAATTTGTACCGGTGAGGTGTGTGTACGTAAAACTAATTTCGATTCCCGAGGTTCTATAAAGAAAGTATCCTGCATCGTGCGAGCTGGATGATCTACCGGAATATTTAATGCATCGAAATTTAACCACTCTGATTCAAGCTCAGGGCCTTCCTTGACTTCATAACCCAGACCTAAAAATAAATCTGATATTTCATTTGTTAAAAGAGTAAGTGGATGTAATCCACCAGGTAATGGCTGGCGGTTTGGCAGCGTTACATCAACTCGCTCCGTTAAAAGAACCTGGGCATCTTTTTCTGACTCAAGGGCTTGACTCTTTTGAGCAAATACCTGATTTACCTGATTTTTTGCTGCTCCAATTATTTTTCCGAATTCAGCGCGTTGCTGCGGATCAAGTGATCCCAATGCTTGATTCGCTTTGGCTAGTGGGGACTTATCCCCGATGTACTCAATCTTTACCTGCTTTAGTTCCTCAACATTTTTTGCGCTATTGATTGCGGCTATCGCACTTTTCTCATCGGCGTTGATTTTCTCAACACTTAAGGTGCCATTTTGGGAGGAATTCATAATTAGCCAAGCCTACTAATTAACACCTATTAAATGCATGAGGATTGCAGCAGCGCTGGCAACATTTAATGATTCAGCATGACCCTTCATCGGAATACTCACTTTTTTAACTGAACTGGGAAGCTCTGGCAAGCCACGTGCCTCATTTCCAAAGATCCATACACCGCTTTTCTTCGATTCTTCAACGTACTTTGAATTAACCATAATTTGACCAGATGCATCTAGGGCATGAATTTCAAAATCTTTATCCAATGCTTCGACTATGAATTGATCCAACTGCACGTCAGCAATTACCGGAATATGCCAAAGAGAGCCAACCGTTGCCCTAACTGTTTTTGGGTTAAATATGTCAACTGAGTTATCTGAAAATATAATCGCATCGAAACCACATGCATCTGCTGTTCTAATTACCGTTCCAGCATTCCCCGGATCTTGAATCTGCCAAAAATAGGCGATCTTGCTTGGTTTTATTTGCCATAAATCTTCAAGTTTTAAAGATTTAGTCGAGCAAAGCGCCAAGATCCCTTGCGGTGACTGCGAATCAGCCATTTCATTCATAACTTGATCTGACGTTTCAAAAATTTCTACATGATTTAGTTGGGAAAGATCCACAACTGCTGAAAGTTTAGACACTCCAACTTGAGTTAAATAAAGCTGTTTTAACTTAAATCCTTCACCCATTTTGGGAAATAGCGCTTCGCGAACTGCTTGAATTCCTTCAACAACAAAGGTGTTTTCTAGTTCACGGTTCTTCTTACCTCTTAAACCAAGAAGAGCCTTCACTCTTCCAACATGTGGTGAGTGAAGGCTTGAAA
The DNA here is from genome assembly GCA_903892335.1 of uncultured Actinomycetes bacterium. Lineage (GTDB taxonomy): Bacteria > Actinomycetota > Actinomycetes > Nanopelagicales > Nanopelagicaceae > Nanopelagicus. Next base: position 12,906 of record CAITID010000086.1, on the reverse strand, counting down.
TCTTTTCCATAACGCCAGTGCTATTAAGCGGTGACTACGTTTTTGCGCGCAATCTCTACTAATTTAGCAAAAGCTGCTGGATCATTTGTCGCTAGATCTGAAAGAACGCGGCGATCAACTTCAACACCGGCAATCTTTAATCCTTGAATCAAGCGGTTGTAAGTCATTCCATTTTCACGCGCTGCTGCATTGATGCGCTGGATCCAAAGTGATCTGAAATCACCTTTCTTGTCCTTGCGATCATTGAAGGCATACACCATTGAGTGAGTGACCTGCTCTTTGGCTTTTGAAAACAGTCGAGAACGCTGACCACGGTAACCCGCTGCTCTCTCTAAAGTTGTACGGCGCTTCTTAGCTGCGTGAACGCCACGTTTTACTCTTGCCATTTATTTGTCTCCCTTACTTCAAACCAAGCATGCGCTTTGCTGAAAATGTATTTGGTTTCTTCGCCTCAACATCACCGGTCAAACGACGAGTAACTCTTGAGGATTTACGCTCTAATAAATGTCGCTTACCAGCGCGCTCGTGCATGATCTTTCCAGATCCAGTAAGGCGAAAACGTTTTTTCGCACCACTGTGGGTTTTCATCTTTGGCATAACTTCCTCCTGTTACTTATCTGCTGGGCCAAACTTTTAAAGCTAAACTACTGAATCTTTCGGAGCCGATTTCTTACTTGTGCTCGCTTTCTTTGCCGGCCCTAATACCATCGTCATATTTCGTCCCTCTTGCTTTGGGGCAAATTCAACGACTGCTATTTCGGCAAGCTCTTCAGCAAGCTTCTGCAATAAGCGATATCCCATCTCAGGACGTGATTGCTCACGACCACGGAATTGGATTGTTACCTTCACCTTGTCACCACCTAGTAAGAACTTCTCAATGTGATTGCGCTTTGTTTCGTAATCATGAGGTTCAATCTTTGGTCGAAGACGCATCTCCTTCACAATTATGTGAGTTTGATTTTGTCGAGCTTCCCGAGCTTTTTGTGCGATTTCGTATTTGTACTTACCAAAATCCATAATCTTGCACACTGGTGGATTAGCGTCCGGTGATATTTCAACAAGATCTAAACCGATCTCATCTGCCATTTTGAGCGCTGCATCTATTGCAGTCACGCCAATTTGTTCACCATCCCAGCCAATCAACCGAACTTGCGGAACGCGAATTCGATCATTGATACGTGGTTCTGTGCTGATAATTTCTCCTATGCCGTCTCATCTTGATTTGATATCTGCAGTTACTGCACAAGTGAAAACAGCCGCGCTTAACTAAATTAAGCAACCAGTCCGCCGAAGCGATAAAGGTGGGAGCGAAAGCATCCACTTGATGCCCTAACTCTATCTGAACGGGGGCTATGCGTGAAATTCCCTCATAAGTTAGCAAGAAAAACAGGAAAATCCCGACTTTCCCAGCAACCTACCAGTAATGGCTAAAAACAGTTCTACGATATTTTTTTAATGCCGCAGATTTTGCAGGCAGCTCCCCGATCACATCCCCAAGCAGTGACCCTGAAAAATGGCAAAGTAAAAGGAGAACAAATGCTTAGTTGGAAACTTCACGGCAATGGAAAAACCATCGCCTCAGGAGAGGTTGTATCAATTGATGAAAGATTAACCTGGCCAAGAACTATTGGTATGGGCATGCAGCATATTGTGGCAATGTTCGGTGCAACATTTTTAGTTCCAGTTATCACCGGATTCCCGCCAACTACCACACTGTTTTTCTCAGGTATTGGAACCCTTCTATTTATTTTATTAACTCAAAATAAACTACCAAGCTACCTTGGATCATCATTCGCATTTCTCGCTCCAGTAGCAGCTGCCAAAACAGAAGGTGGTATCGCTGCCGCACTCGGTGGAATTGTTGTAACCGGAGTTTTGTTAGCTCTAGTGGGATTTGCTGCAAAAGCTGCCGGAACTGGCTGGATAGAAACATTTATGCCACCAATAGTTACCGGAACAATAGTTATGGTAATTGGTTTGAACTTAGCAGGGGCAGCAAAGAATGATTTTATGCAAGGTCAACGCCTTGGTTTAATTACTTTGCTTTCTATCGGATTAATCGGTGCCTTCTTCCGTGGCTTCCTTGGCCGCATTAGCATCTTCGCTGGATTAGTTATTGGCTATGCATACGCAGCATTAATGGGAGATGTAAACTTCGATGCTGTTAAGAATGCGGATTGGGTTGGTTTACCAACATTTACCTCTCCATCATTTAGCACCAGCGCAGTTATCCTCTTCTTGCCAGTGGTTTTGGTTTTGATCGCAGAAAATGTGGGTCACGTTAAAGCTGTTGCAGCGATGACCGGTAAGAATCTGGATGATCAGATAGGAAACGCTTTAATTGCAGATGGTGCGGCAACTACTATCGCCGGACTTGGTGGCGGTTCTGGAACAACAACATACGCTGAAAACATTGGTGTAATGGCAGCTAGTCGCGTTTATTCAACACTTGCTTACATATTTGCAGGTGTTGGCGCAATTTTACTTGCGCTATCTCCTAAATTTGGCGCAGTTCTTGCTGCAACGCCAGCTGGAGTTAAAGGTGGCGTAACTGTTGCTCTCTTTGGAATGATTGGTGTTCTAGGAGCCAGAATCTGGATTGATGGCAGAGTTAACTTTGCTGATCCAACCAATCTATACATAGCCGCAGCTTCTTTGATTATCGGAATCTCCGATATGTCATGGACCCGCGGTGATTTCACATTTAGTGGAATTATCAATGCAACAGTGATGGCGGTAATCGGATACCAGGTCCTAAATCGCATCGCAAAGGCAAGAGGAACAAACCGTAGTTAAAACAGTAAATAATGATATGGCTCACCTTCGGGTGGGCCATATTTTTTTAACTACCCTTTTTAACCAATATACAACTACGCTTGGCACATGTTTAAAGGATTGAAAAAAGATAAACCGAAAGAGCCAGCCCACTCGATCTCCTCAGTTGGTGAATCTTTAACTATTGATCAATCTGCTCGGCAGCGGCGATATTTTTACTCAATGATGATTCGCACGTTTTGCTTCATCCTTGCGGTGATACTGCCAAATCCTTGGCGCTGGGTTGCATTATTTGGCGCCGTAACTCTTCCATACGTTGCCGTTATCGCTGCAAATGCTGGTCGTGAAACAATTAAAGGAAGTGCAATTTATGCAAAGAAATACAAAGAACTAGATTAAATCTGCTGCAATATTTTGTCTTTGGTAAAGATCAAAATAAATGCCCTTCTTGGCAATTAGCTCTTCATGTTTTCCAAACTCTGCAATTTGGCCATTTTCAATCACCAAGATTTGATCTGCATTAACAATCGTTGATAGCCGGTGAGCAATTACCAAACTAGTTCGGCCTATTAAGGCAACCTTTAGTGCTGCCTGTACCAAGGATTCGTTCTCGGAATCAAGGTGCGCAGTAGCTTCATCTAAAATCACAATCGCAGGTTTTTTAAGTAGCAATCTAGCAATAGCTAATCTTTGCTTCTCACCGCCAGATAATCGATGACCACGCTCTCCAACAACTGTATCTAAGCCGTTTGGCAATGCTGAAATGAAATCCCATATCTGCGCTGATCTACAAGCACTTTCAATCTCATCATCGCTGGCGTTTGAATCTGCATACCTTAAATTATTGAGAATTGAATCATGGAACATATGGGAATCTTGCGTAACTACACCAATATGTTTGCGCAAGGATTTAATTGAATATTCTCTGATGTCCCGACCAGCAATCAAAATTGAACCACCAGTAACATCATAAAGACGTGGGATCAAGGCACTAATTGTGCTTTTGCCCGCACCTGATGCACCAACTATTCCAGTAAAAGATCCTGCTTCAGCATGGAAAGATAAATTCTTTAGTATCTCACCGCTTTCAATTACTTCTGGCTTGGCAACGGATTCTAAAGAAGCAAGTGAGATTTCTGAAGCCTTCGGATAAGAGAAAGAAACATCTTTAAAATCGAGACTAGGTTTTCGCTCGCTAAATTCAATAGCATTCTCGCGATCCTTTACCATAGGTTGCAGGTCTAATACCTCAAATACTCTTTCAAATGAAACCAGTGCGCTCATTACATCTACTCGAACATTTGATAGCGCAGTTAGCGGGCCATAGAGCCTGGCTAGCAAGGCAGTAATCGCCAGCAATGTCCCGACAGTTATTGATTGATTTATCGCAAGATGTCCACCAAATCCATAGGCAAAAGCGGTGGCAATTGCAGCAATAGATGTTAATGAAATAAAGAATATTCGATTTAACAATGCGATTGATATACCGATATCTGCAACTCTCCTTGCCTTACTACCGAATCTCTCCTTCTCCTGCCCAGCATCACCGTAGAGTGAAACCAATAACGCGCCAGATACATTGAATCGCTCTGTCATGGTTGATGACATTTCAGCATTTAGATTAAAGGATTGCCTGGTGTAGTCCTGTAAACGGCGACCTACCCATTTAGTTGGGTATAAAAACAACGGCAATAAACAGAGTGAGATTAATGTTATCTGCCAACTCAAAGTTAGCATGGCAATGGTAACTAGAATTAAACTCAACACATTGCTAATCACTCCGGATAAAGTTGCCGTGAAAGCTTGTTGGGCGCCAATTACATCTGAATTCAGTCTTGAAATAAGTGCGCCAGTTTGAGTTCGTGTAAAAAATGAAATGGATTGTTGTTGAACGTGCTCAAAGATTAATTTTCGAAGATCGTATATCAACCCTTCACCGATTCGGGCCGAGAATAATCTACCGATCATGTTGAACAACGCATCCGCTAGTGCGATTAGCCCAACTGTGAAAGCTAATCTGGTGACAAGCTCCCCGTTGCCTGGAATAACGCCTTCATCTATTAACTCTCGCAGTATTAGCGGGGTTGCAATAATTAGAAAGGCATCGATAACGACTGTTATAAGAAATAATGAAAGAGGAATTTTGTAAGGTACAGCAAATGCTGCAATGCGCTTTAGGGTGCCAGGTTTTAGTTTTTGATCTTTAACAGATTGATCCGCTGTTAAGGAACGAAAAGACATCCAAGTTGCTTGCATTGACATTGGAAAGCCTTAATTAACTTAGACTGTAAATCCGATCGAGCGAAGTTGCTCTCGACCATCATCAGAAATCTTATTTGGACCCCAAGGCGGCAGCCATACCCAATTAATTTTTACATCCGATGTCAGATCAGACAAAACTTGTCTTGTTTGATCCTCTATTACATCCTGCAGCGGACAAGCCGCAGAGGTAAGTGTCATATCTAGAATCGCAATGTTATTTTCATCAAGGCGCATGTCATATACCAAACCAAGATCAATCACATTAATACCTAGCTCTGGATCAATAACATCCTTCATTGCCTCGGTAATGTCATCTATTGAGGTACTCATGTGCAAATCCTATTCCATTGCCTGCGAAGAAGCATCTTTAAAAGCCATCCAGCCTAAAAGCGCGCATTTAATTCTGGCCGGAAATTTTGAAACTCCCGCAAATGCAACTGCATCCTCTAGCAACTCTTCATCACCTTTTGACTGACCTTTGCTTTGCATCAAGGATGTGAACTGATTTAAAATCTCAACTGCGCGAGAGTACTGCTGGTCAATAACTAGATCACTCATCATTGAAACACTCGCCATTGAAATAGAACAACCCACACCGTCCCATGAAATCCCTTTAATCACTCCATTTGATATTGAAAGATTTAAGGTAACTTCATCACCACAACTTGGGTTGTTGTGCTTAACCTGCACATCAAATTCCCCAGATAAACCTTTATGATGCGGGTTTCGATAGTGATCAAGGATCACCTCTTGATAAAGTGAATCTAACTCCATTACTTATTCACCTTGAAATAACTTTGAACTTGGGCGATACCCTCCAAGAGTTTTTCAACATCAGAAATAGAGTTGTATAAATGAAAAGATGCTCGAGTTGTTCCAACGACGTTTAACTTGCGCATTAAAGGCCATGCACAGTGATGACCGGTTCGAACCGCAATTCCATATTGATCCAAAACTTGTCCAACATCATGAGGATGTATGCCGTCAACGGTAAAGGAAACGACGGCTCCTCGCTCTGTTAAATCTGTTGGCCCAATGACTTTGACTCCTTGCATATGCGCTAATCCTGCCAACAAAGCTTTAGTCAATTGATTCTCGTGTTCATGGATGTTTGAAATACCAATCTGATTTATGTAATCAACAGCTGCCGATAAGCCAACTGCTTGTGCCATATTGGGAACACCAGCCTCAAATTTTCGCGGCAGTTCTGCCCAGGTTGACTGTTCCATAGTTACTGAATCAATCATTGAGCCGCCAAATAGAAAGGGTGGCATCTCTTCAAGTAACGACTGGCGACCCCACAAAACACCAATACCAGTAGGTCCGAGCATTTTATGACCAGAGAATGCGATGAAATCTACATCTAATTTTTTAACATTAACTTCAAAATGTGGCACCGACTGACAGGCATCCAACACAACGATCGCACCTACTGATTTCGCAGCCGCTGTGATTTTCGAAAGTGGTGTGATGCTGCCGAGAACATTGGATTGATGAGTGATTGCCACAATCTTTGTTTTCTTATTGATTAACTCAGAAATTTTACTTAAGTCCAAACGTCCCTCTGGGGTAACTTCAAACCATCGTAATTTAGCTCCAGTGCGCTTTGCTAACTGTTGCCAGGGAATAAGATTTGCATGATGTTCCATCTCTGAAACGAGGATCTCATCCCCGGATTTAAGATGAAATTTTGATCCTGGTTCACTATTACTAAAGGAGTAAGCCAGTGCATTGATCGATTCCGTCGCACTTTTCGTGAATATTGTTTCAACAATTTCAGCACCAATGAATTTCGCAACATTTTCCCGTGCGGATTCATAGGCTAGTGAGGCTTCCTCTGCCAGTAAGTGCGCACCGCGATGAACTGCTGAGTTATGTTTGCGGTAAAAGTTTGATTCGGCTGCGATTACCACCTCTGGTTTTTGAGATGTGGCTCCGCTATCTAAATAAACTAACCGATTTCCACCACGAACGGTGCGCTGCAGGATCGGAAAGTCTTCTAGATATTTAGTTAGATCAATCATTTAGTTTAAGCAGATGTATAAGCTGCGTAACCCTGTTCTTCTAATTTGTCTGCTAATTCAGGTCCGCCTGCTTCAACAATTTTACCGTTAGCAAAAACGTGCACAAAATCTGGCTTTAAGTAGCGCAGAATTCTGGTGTAGTGAGTAATTAGCATGACACCAAGATCAGAGTTTGATTTCACCCGATTTACACCTTCTGAAACGATTCGTAGTGCGTCAACATCTAAACCAGAGTCAGTTTCATCAAGAATGGCAATCTTTGGCCGTAACAATTCCATCTGCAAAATCTCATGGCGCTTCTTTTCTCCGCCGGAGAATCCTTCATTGACATTGCGCTCTGAGAAAGCCGTGTCCATATTTAAAGATGCCATCGCAGCTTTTACTTCACCGACCCATGTTCTTACCTTCGGTGCTTCACCACGAATTGCTGTAACTGCAGTTCGCAAGAAATTAGATACTGAAACACCTGGTACCTCAACTGGATACTGCATTGCTAAAAACAGGCCTGCTTTAGCTCTTTCATCAACTGACATTTCTAAAACATCAGCACCGTCTAAAGTTACCGAACCACCAGTTACTGTGTATTTTGGATGACCAGCAATTGAATAAGCAAGAGTTGATTTTCCGGAACCATTTGGACCCATGATGGCATGAGTTTCACCTGAGCGAACCGTTAGATCAACTCCCCGCAGAATTTCCTTAGTTCCAGCATCGGTAACAACGCTAACCTGTAGATTCTTAACAATTAATTCACTCATTGATTTCTCCCTTATTCGCTTATAACTACTTGGTTGCCGTTACGTTCTACTTTAAACTTCTGCAAAGCTTGGGTTGCCGGTGGCGTTAGTGCCTCACCGGTTCTTAAATCAAATTCGGCGCCATGCAGCCAGCATTCCAATTTGTACCCAGTGATATCGCCTTCAGCCAGTGAAGCTTCGGCATGTGAACAAGTATCTGCAACTGCAAAAACATCATCACCAACACGAGCAACACAAACAGCAGTGCCATTGACATCGATACTTACCGGCTTGCCGTCCGCAAGTGAATCAAAAGCTAACTCACTCATCAGACACCAACCTGGGCAAGTTCAAGATCAATTCGATCCATGATTCGCTCTTGGATTACTTCATTATTTAATTTTCCAATAATTTCGGCAAAGAATCCTCGAATAACTAATCTGCGAGCTATCTCAGAAGGAATGCCTCTTGATTGCAAGTAGAAAAGCTGTTCATCATCAAATCGCCCAGTTGTACTTGCGTGACCTGCTCCAACGATTTCACCAGTTTCAATCTCAAGATTAGGAACTGAATCTGCGCGTGCGCCATCTGTTAACAGTAAGTTTCGATTTAACTCATATGTATCTGTGCCATCTGCGCCTTTATGGATAAAGACATCGCCAATCCAAACAGTTCGTGCGTCTTTACCAGACAAGGCACCTTTGTAATTGACTCGAGATTTCGCATTTGCGATTTTATGGTCCACATGAATTCGATGTTCTAGATGCTGACCACTGGTTGCAAAATACAGGCCAAATAAGTTGGCACTTGCTCCTTCGCCAGTGAAATCAACTGTTGGGTTTAATCTAACAACAGAGCCACCAACTGTGATTACATATGAATTAAACTCGCCATCTTTAGCAATCATTGCATGGTGCTGGCCTAAATGAATTGCCTCTGAGCTCCATTCTTGCAATGTTACAAAATTAAGCCGAGCCCCTGAGGAAACAATAATTTCAATCTCTTCACCAATTTGCGCTGCGCCTTGATTTTCAATGATTACCGTTGCGACACTGTTAATCCCTGCTTCAATTACTAATCGAGCAGTTTGCGGCTTTCCAGTGCAATTTCGTCCCAACATAATCGGTTCTGTTAATTGGGCATCTTTTGCAATTTTTAAATGCGAAGTTGTCAGTGATTCACTGCGAACACGGTTAGTAATCAGATCTGTGCTGACATAAGTTGGTGGCAGCGTAGAGCTGACTACATCCTTGAAATCTACTTGCGGTGATTGCCCTGATTTAAACAAAAAGGTTACTTCACTACTTGTAGATGTGCTTGGATCCGCCAAACCGGCAAGACGCTTAAGTGGTGTAAAGCGCCACGCTTCTTCCCGGCCTGAAGGTGCTAAGTAATTGGTGGTTAATGAACTCATTAACCAACTGCACCTTCCATTTGTAACTCAATTAAACGATTTAACTCAAGTGCGTACTCCATTGGCAATTCTTTTGCGATCGGCTCAATAAAACCTCGAACGATCATCGCCATAGCTTCATCCTCAGTTAATCCCCGAGACATTAAGTAAAAGAGTTGATCATCACTGACCTTAGAAACGGTTGCTTCATGCCCCATCGACACATCATCTTCGCGGATATCTACATATGGGTACGTATCGGAGCGAGAGATTGTGTCTACAAGTAATGCATCACATTTCACAGTGCTCTTTGAGTGATGTGCTCCTTCTTCGATCTTTACCAATCCACGATAAGAAGTTCTACCACCACCGCGAGCAACAGACTTAGAAATAATTGTTGATGATGTGTATGGCGCAGCGTGAACCATCTTTGCACCTGAATCTTGATGCTGACCTTCACCAGCAAAAGCAATCGAAAGTGTTTCACCCTTTGAATGTGGGCCCATCAACATAACTGCTGGATATTTCATGGTTACCTTCGAACCGATATTGCCATCGATCCATTCCATAGTTGCACCTTCAGCACATGTTGCACGCTTAGTTACTAAGTTATAAACGTTGTTAGACCAGTTTTGAATTGTTGTGTATCGAACGCGAGCATTCTTCTTAACAATAATTTCAACCACCGCTGAGTGCAGTGAATCAGATGAGTAAATTGGAGCTGTGCAACCCTCAACATAGTGAATGTATGAATCCTCATCAGCGATGATTAATGTTCGCTCAAATTGACCCATGTTTTCAGTATTAATGCGGAAGTAGGCTTGTAACGGAATATCTACCTTGACGCCCTTTGGCACATAGATAAATGATCCACCCGACCAAACTGATGTGTTTAAAGCAGCAAATTTGTTATCGCCAACTGGAATTACTGTTCCAAAGTATTCGCGAAATAACTCTTCATGCTCACGCAATGCGGTATCAGTGTCTAAGAATAAAACACCTTGCTTTTCTAGATCTTCACGAATTGAGTGATAAACAACCTCAGACTCATATTGGGCTGCTACACCTGAAACTAGTCTTTGCTTTTCTGCTTCTGGAATACCTAAGCGATCATAAGTATTTTTAATATCATCTGGCAGCTCTTCCCATGTGGTCGCCTGCTTCTCAGTTGATCTTACAAAGTATTTGATGGTGTCGAAAAATATTCCAGATAAATCTGAACCCCAAGATGGCATTGGCTTCTTTTCAAATAAAGACAAGCCTTTCAAGCGAAGATCGAGCATCCATTGCGGTTCACTCTTCTTAGCTGAGATATCTCGAACTACCTCTTCGTTAAGTCCGCGCCTTGAATTTGAACCAGCATCATTTTTATCAGACCAGCCGTACTCATACTTTCCAATGCCCTCTAACTCTGGATGGGTGATTTGGCTCATGCGTTGGCTCTCTCTCGTTTGTTTGTTTTAACTGCTGCTGGAATATAGGTCGTACAAACTCCATCACCATGGGCAATAGTTGCTAATCGCTGCACATGGGTTCCTAAAATTCGTGAAAATGCTGCTGTCTCTTCATCACATAATTGTGGAAACTCCGAAGCTACATGAGCTATCGGACAATGATGTTGGCAAATCTCCTCGCCTTTTCCTTTCTTGCCAGCAGAGGCGGCAAAACCCTCCGTTGTTAAAAGTTTGGCAAGTGATTTGCTTTTATCAGCAATAGATTTATCTGATTTCTTGATCAACTCCGCTTTTCGTTCAATCTCGATCGCACGTGATTGAGCAAACTCCTTTACTAAATGCTCTCCGCTTTTAGAACTCATAAACTTCAAAGCCGATACGGCAAGATCATCATAAGAATGTTCGAATTTCTCTCGTCCCTTATCGCTCATTACAAAAAATTTAGATGGACGACCGCGTCCCTTAGAAACCGCTGATGGATATGGCTGCCTTGCAATTAACACACCTTCTGAAATTAAAGAGTCTAGGTGGCGGCGAATACCAGCTGGTGTAATTTTTAAACGGTCGGCTAGATCCGCAGCTGTTGCAGGCCCACCCTCCAGGATCGCTTTAGCAACCTGGTCCCGAGTACGGTCTGGCTCATTTCTTTTCACAACAGAAGTGTTGCGTAAATAGCCAGATATTGCTACTTGATCTCACAGATTTGGGTGTGAGGTTGCCCAACTTGTCGATCAAATACAGCCCTGACGCCCCCCTCACCTAATAGGCTTAAAACATGATCCTAAGCAGAAAATCAATACAGGGTCGCATCTTTACTTTGCTTCTAATTCTGCAGGCAGCTTTAGTAGTCACTGGTGGCGCAGTGCGCTTAACTGGATCAGGCCTGGGTTGTCCAACCTGGCCAGAGTGCACTCCTGGTTCATACACGCCAGTACCAAAACAAGCTGAAGGTCAATTACATGCTTGGATCGAGTTTGGCAATAGATTACTTACTTTTTTGTTGCTCTTAGTTGCTCTAATTGCTTTGGTAATCGCAGTTCGAGTTAGCAAATCTGTAGCAAATAAATCAGCAATTCGCTCACTAGCACTTGGTCAAGTTCTGGGAATTTTTGGTCAAGGAATACTGGGTGGAATAACTGTATTAACAGATCTTAATCCAATTCCAGTAGCCGCCCACTTGCTGCTCTCTATGCTCCTAATCTCTGGCGCTGCCTCCCTTAGATTTGCGATAGTTGGTATCCAAACACAAAAATCTGACACCATACAAACAACCTTGATTCGCGCACAAGTATTTGTAACTGCTGGTGTTCTAATTCTTGGAACTATCGTTACTGGCAGCGGACCCCACGCTGGGGATGAAAAAACTAAACGCTTCTCCTTTGACCCCCAGACAGTTTCAGTACTGCATGCGGATTTTGTGATAATCCTTTCGGTCATCACAATTATTGTGTGGCTTTTAACTAAAAACTTAAAAGGTGTCATATACCGAAGAAATAACATTCTTCTCCTAATTATTTTCTTGCAAGGCATTATTGGGTATGTTCAATACTTCACGGGACTACCAGAATTGTTGGTGGGTTTTCATTTACTTGGCTCAACACTAACTTGGATAGCAGTATGGTCATTATTTAAATCAGTAAACATCAAACTTATTGGAGGCGGAAGTAAATGAATTTAAATCCCAACAAGTGGAGTGATTTAGATGATGACGCGGTCAGGATAAGCCGCGCACTAGCAATGGATGCAGTTCAAAAGGTAGGTAATGGTCATCCTGGAACTGCGATGTCACTTGCACCAGTTGCCTATACATTGTTTCAGCGGTTTTTAAAGCATGATCCAGCCCATCCAAAATGGATAGCCAGGGACAGATTTATTCTCTCTTGCGGTCACTCCTCGTTAACACTTTATATTCAATTATTCCTGTCTGGTTATGGGGTTGAATTATCAGATCTGAAAAGCTTTCGTACCTTAAATGCTTTAACACCTGGACATCCTGAGTATGGCCACACAATTGGTGTTGAAACAACTACCGGCCCACTTGGCCAAGGAGTTGCAAATGGTGTTGGCATGGCAATGGCGGCGCGATATGAAAAAGGTTTACTGGACCCTGCGAATAAGAGTGATTTATTTGATCACAATATTTGGGTTATTTGCTCAGATGGTGATTTACAAGAAGGCGTAAGCGCTGAAGCATCATCCCTTGCGGGCTTGCAACAACTTGGGAATTTAAAGGTTATTTATGATGATAATCGGATCTCAAT